>CAZTPK010000128.1:0-5877 GCA_964614765.1 uncultured Gammaproteobacteria bacterium | reverse complement strand
ACTGACGGCGCTCGTGCTCGCCTCCACGTTGTGGGGGCTCGCCTGGCTGCCGCTGCGAGCGCTGCACGACATCGGCATGGCGGGGTGGCCCCTCGCCTTCATTGCCTTCGGCACCGCGGGCGGCTGCCTGCTGCCGCTGCTGCTGCGGCAGCGCGCGCAGTGGCGCGCAGACCGCCGCTGGCTGCTGCTCATCGCCCTGCTGGGCGGATGGGCCAACCTGGCCTTCACCACCGCCATGATCCATGGCGAGGTCGTGCGGGTGATGGCGCTGTTCTACCTGTTGCCGGCCTGGGGCGCGATCGGCGGCCGGCTGTTTCTCGGCGAACAAATCGATGCGGCGCGCATCGCCTGCGTGATCGCCGCGTTGAGCGGTGCCGCGCTGATCCTCGGCGCCGAGGCACTGTTGACGCTACGGGTGCATTGGACGGACCTGCTCGCCATCTCCTGCGGCCTGGCATTCACGGGCAACAACCTGGTGTTCCGCGCCCGCCAGAGCGCCCCCGTCGCCAGCAAGTCGGCGGCGATGCTTCTGGGCACCGCCGCGCTCGCGGCGCTGGCGCTGCTGGCGCAGTCGCCGACGACGACCCCGCCGTCCGCAGCGGCGATGGCCGGTGCCGCCGGCTATGGCCTGTGGGCGCTGCTCGCCACGACGGGCATGCAGTTCGGCGTTACCCACATGGCGGCAGCCCGCGCCTCCATCCTGATCATATTCGAGCTGATCGTGGCGGTGCTCTCGGCGGTGCTGCTAGGCGAGGATGAGCTCAGCGCGCGCGAGGCGGCGGGCGTGGCGCTGGTGCTGCTGGCCGCGATCGTCGAGGCGCACCGCGCGACGTAGATGCATCGATGTCGACCACGCACCCGATCATTCTGGTGCGCCGACACGCTCACGCGCACCCCCACGGTGCGGCCCGATCCGCACGCCATCGACGCCCCAGGGACTAACTCATTGCCGAATGGAGTTATTCCTGCGATGGCACAGCGCGTGCTGAGCCGATCGCGAGCGGGAGCTCGACCGACTCCGATCGATGGAGCACACGGCGGGCCTGCAGGAAATGGACGGCTAGGGTTCCGGCGCCATCTTCGATGCGCGCGACTGGACCGAGAGCTGTCGACCTCGGACGCGCGGCCGCGACACGCTGCCGCGGCACACGTCGGGTTACACGGCGGGACAAAAGCCCGGGAGATGGACGTCGAGTCTCCCGCGCCCGGATTCCACCGTCACCCAGGAGGTCTGCAATGACGTTACCTGCATCTCGCCGTCCCACGCTGCCTTCCCTGCGCCGGGCCCTCTCCGGCGTCCTCTGCGCCGCCGCGCTGTTCGCCAGCGGCGCCGGGCACGCACTCGCCGAACCGAAGAAGAAATTCGACGTCTGCTGGACCATCTACGTCGGCTGGATGCCGTGGGACTACGCCGTCTCCTCCGGCATCATGAAGAAGTGGGCCGACAAGTACGGCATCGAGGTCAACGTCACCCAGCTCAACGACTACATCGAATCGATCAACCAGTACACCGCCGGCAAGTTCGACGCCTGCACCATGACCAACATGGATGCGCTGACCATCCCCGCCGCGAGCGGGGTCGACAGCACGGCGCTGATCGTCGGCGACTACTCCAACGGCAACGATGGCATCACGCTGAAGGGCAAGACCGAGTTGAAGGACATCAAGGGCCAGAGGGTCAATCTCGTGGAGCTCAGCGTCTCGCACTACATGCTGGCGCGCGCCCTGGAAACCGCCGGGCTGACGGAGAAGGACATCACCATCGTCAACACCTCGGATGCCGACATTGTCGCCGCCGCGGCCAGCCCCGACGTGACGGCGCTGGTGTCCTGGAAGCCGCAGCTCGCCGAGATCAACGCGATGCCGGGTATGACCGAGGTCTTCAACTCCTCGAAGATCCCGGGCGAGATCCTCGACATGATGGTGGTCAACACCCAGACGCTGAAAGACAACCCCGACCTCGGCAAGGCGCTGGTCGGCGCCTGGTACGAGGTCATGGCGCTGGTCGAGAAGAAGGATCCCGCAGCGCTCGAGGCGATGGCCAGGGCCTCGGGCACCGACGTCGCCGGCTTCGAGAGTCAGCTCGCGACGACCAAGCTGTTCGTCTCCGCGGCGGAGGCCGTCGCGTTCACGAGCAGCGCGGACTTCCCTGCGCTCATGAAGAAGGTCGCCGACTTCTCCTTCGCGCACGGCCTCTTCGGCGAGGGCGCGCAGAGCGTCGATGCCATCGGCATCGAGTACGCCGGCGGCGCGACGCAGGGCGACGCCGCCAATCTCAAGCTGCGCTTCCCGACAGAGTACATGCAGATGGCGGCGGAGGGCGGACTCTGACAGGGACCGGCCGAAGGCGGGTGGTGGCCGCGGTGGCAGCTGTCGAGCAATCGAGCCCACGGAAGCCGCCGCCGCTCGCCACGGTGACACCATGAAGCGCCTCATCAACCTCAGACCGGAGCGCGCGGCGCGGCTCGCGCTCGGCGCGCTGCCCTTCGCGTTCGTGATCGGGCTCTATCTCGTCAGCTCCGAGCTGAGGCTGGCGGCGAATCCGAACGACAAGCTGCTGCCCGCGCTGCCGCAGCTTTACGCCGCCATCGATCGCCTCGCCTTCACTGCCAATGTTCGCTCAGGGCAGTACGACTTCTGGTTCGACACCCTCGCAAGCCTCCGGCGGCTGGTATTCGGAGTGGGCATCAGCGCCCTGCTCGGCCTGTGCCTTGGCGTGGCGAGCGGCGTCATTCCGTACGTGCGCGCCGGGGCCTCGCCCGTGGTGACGGCGATCTCCATGGTGCCGCCCATGGCGGTGCTGCCGATACTCTTCATCGTCTTCGGACTCGGCGAGATCGCCAAGGTCGTGCTGGTCGTCTTCGGCGTCGCGCCGGTCATCGTCCGCGACATGCAGCTGCGGGCGATGGAGATCCCGCGGGAGCTGACCATCAAGGCGCAGACGCTGGGCGCGTCGAGCTGGCAGTACATCCTGCGCGTCGTCCTGCCGCAGGTGATGCCGCGGCTCATCACGTGCATACGGCTGTCGCTGGGCCCGGCCTGGCTGTTCGTGATCGCCGCCGAGGCGATCGCCGCGACCGAGGGTCTGGGCTACCGCATCTTTCTCGTGCGCCGCTATCTGGCCATGGACGTGATCCTGCCTTACGTCGTCTGGATAACGCTGCTGGCCCTGGTGATGGATCACGCGCTGCGCTGGCTGCAGAAGCGGATGTATCCGTGGGCGGAATCCGAGCACGAGGCGAGGCCTGCGCCATGAGCGCGATCGCGCTGCGGCACGTCTGGAAGACCTACCAGGGACAGGTGGTGCTGGAAAACCTCTCGCTCAGCATCGACAGCGGCGAGTTCTGCACGCTGGTAGGCGCCTCCGGCTGCGGCAAGTCGACCTTCCTGCGCATGCTGCTCGGCGCGGAGCCGCCGACGCGAGGGCAGATCCTGATCGACGGGCGTGCGCTGCCAGAGGAACCAGATGCACAGCGCGGCATCGTCTTCCAGCGCTATTCGGTATTCCCGCACCTGACGGCGCTCGAGAACGTCGCGCTGGGGCTGGAGTTCACCTCCTCGCCGCTGCTGGCAAGGATGTTCGGCCGGCGCCGCCGCGCCGCATTCAAGCGCGCCGCGCTGATGCTGGAATCGGTGGGTCTCGCCGCGGCGCGCGACAAGTACCCGGCGCAGCTCTCCGGCGGCATGCAGCAGCGGCTCGCCATCGCGCAATCGCTGATGATGCGGCCGAAGGTGCTGCTGCTGGACGAGCCGTTCGGCGCGCTCGATCCGGGGATCCGCACCGACATGCAGGCGCTGGTCAAGGCGTTGTGGCGCGAGCAGCGCTTCACCGTCTTCATGGTGACGCACGACATCAGCGAGGCGTTCGCGCTCGGCACCCGCCTGCTAGCGTTCGACAAGGTGCGCTGGGATCCGCAGGCTCCCCACGCCTATGGCGCGCGCATCACCTACGACATTCCGCTCGATCGCGAGGCGCGGCACGCGCGCGCCGTCCTCGAGCGGCAAATGGCGGCCAGCGAGTCCCGCGCCGCGAAGCTGGCGGTCGCTGCCGAGGCCTGAACCGATGTCTCGCGCGGCGCGGCGGCAGTTCCAAGGATTCCGATACGAACGCGAGGAACATCCATGACATCCCTGCTTCCCGGTCCCCTGCTCTGGGAGGAAGAACTGCCGCCCGGGGCTCACACCTCACTGGTCCTGCGCCGCGGCACGGTGTTGCGGCTCACCGATCTCGAAGGCGGAGCGAACGTCAGCGCGTTGTTCTTCAATCACGAGGATCGACTGGAGCGCTACAACATGCCGGACACGCTCAAGGCTCAGCACACCTTCCACCTGACGCGCGGCAACGTCTGCTACTCCGACATGGGGCGCATCCTGGTGTCAATCGTAGAGGACACCTGCGGCTGGCACGACACGGTCTGCGGCGTGAGCCACGCGAGCGACATCACGGAGCGGTATGGCGAGCATCGGTTCCAGGAGTATCGCAACGCGATGTACCGCAATGGCCGCGACAGCCTGCTCGTGGAGATCGGCAAACACGGCCTGGGCAAGCGCGACATGCACGCCAACGTCAATTTCTTCTCGAAGGTCTGCGCCGGCGAGGACGGAACGCTGCAGTTCGCGCAGGGCAACTCCCATGCGGGCGATCACGTCGACCTGCGCGCGGAGATGAACGTGCTGGTGGCATTGAGCAGCGCGCCGCACCCGCTCGATCCCTCGCCCGTCTACGCCGCAAAGCGGGTCATGCTCACCGTCTACCGCGCCGCACCCGTGGCCGCCGACGATGTCTGCCGGCTGTCCTGCGAGCAGAACGCGCGCGGCTTCATCAACACCGAACGCTACCTGAGCGCGTGACCGCCTGCATGACGCGCTTGATCAAACGACTGCGGACATTCCCGGGATTCGCGCTCCACCGAAGTGAGCGGGAGGGCGTCGAGGTCGATACGACCGTCGAACGCAGGGCTGCGGCCGTCGAGCCTGCAGGAGCGCATTCACAGCGTGTCGTCGCGGCCTTCACGCCCTCCCGCGCGCCTTGTCATCGGCGCCCGCAGCCTGCCGCGGGGGCGTACCGGTCGGCCTTGCCACGACACGCTGAGAATACATCCCAGCACGCTCGAATGCGGCATACCTGCCACGTACGGTCGTCGCAAGGCCGCTCGGCACACCCCGACGCCAAGGGAGAGCGTTCCGCTTCGAACACGCGAACAGTCCAATCACTCCATTTCCCAGAATGACCACCACACCGATCACGCCCAGCACTCTCGACCCGGCGCGCGCCGTCTACACGCAGATCGTTCCGGCTGGGGAGCACTGGCTGCACACGATCAGGCGCGGCCAGAGCTTCCGCATCCTCGATCTCGAGGGCAACCAGGCGGTCGACACGCTGTTCTACAACGCCCACGATCCGGCCGAGCGCTACAGCGCCGTCGACACCGTCCGCCACCAGCGGAACCTCTACCTCACGACCGGTACGCAGCTGATGTCCACCGAGGGCAGGGTCATGCTCGTCATCACCGCGGACACCTGCGGCCGCCACGACACCCTCGGCGGCGCCTGCGCAGCCGAGAGCAACACGGTGCGCTACGCGCTCGAGAAGCGCCACATGCACAGCTGCCGCGACAGCTACGTGCGCGCGCTGGTGAACGCCGATGCCGGCATGAGCAAACGCGACATCACCCACAACATCAACTTTTTCATGAACGTGCCGGTCACGCCCGAGGGAAGGCTGACCTTCGCCGACGGGATCTCGGGTCCGGGCAAGTACGTGGAGATGCGCGCGGAGATGGACGTCGCCTGCCTCATCTCCAACTGCCCGCAGTTGAACAATCCGTGCAACGCCTACAACCCCACGCCGATCCAGGTCTTCATATGGGACTGAGC
>CAZTPK010000127.1:0-5893 GCA_964614765.1 uncultured Gammaproteobacteria bacterium | reverse complement strand
AGCGCATCCCGCCCGAGGAGGACATGACCGCGGTCGTGCTGGCGGGCGACGGCTCCTCCTACGGCATGGGACTGTCGGCGACCTCCGCGGCGATCGAACGCGGACTGGATTTCGTCTACGTCTGCTACGACAACGAGGGCTACGGCAACACCGGGCAGCAGACCTCCGGCGCCACGCCCCACGGCGCCCGCACCTCGACCAACGGGTCCTCGAGGGGCTACGCCGGCTGGAAGAAGGATCTCTTCGCGATCTGGTGCGCGCACAGGCCGGCCTACGCGGCGACCGTCATCGCCGCCGAGCCCCTGGACCTCGCCCGGAAGGTCGAGCGCGCGATGAGCCTGAAGGGGCCGCGCCTGCTCCTCGCGCTCGCGCCCTGCCCCACCGGCTGGGACTACGACCCGAAGGACACGGTCGAGGTCGGCCGCCTGGCGGTGCGCAGCGGGATCTTTCCGCTGCGCGAGTACGTCGACGGGCAGGTCACGCACTCCAGGGTGCCGCACCCCCGCCTGCCGGTGGAGGACTACCTGAAGACCCAGGGCCGCTTCCGGCACCTCTTCGAGCCGGACCGCGACGAGAAGACTCTTGCCGAGATCCAGGCCGCGGTCGACGATTACTGGCGACAGGTCGGGTGAAGGGGAAGCTCAGATGACGAGGAAGTGCGCCTCGACCGGATTGAAGCCGTTGATCGGTATCAGGTCCTGCGGGCAGGCGGACATCGCCACGATGCAGTCCATCTCCGCGCGCAGCACGACGTAGTCGCCGGGTCTGGACACCGGCGGCAGCCACTGGATGCCGTCGTTGTCCACGACCGGGATGTTCATCCAGAGATTCAGCGGCGACGGGCACTCCGGCGGCACAAGGCCCAGCTCCGCCATCGCCTCTCGGAGGTTGTCGGCGCAGTTGCGGTGATACTCCTTGCACCCCAATCCCCGGTAACGCCAGATGTCGCAGGCGGCGATCAGCGTATCGTGCACGCCCGGCGAGGTGTCCTCGGTCAGCGTGAGGATCGGCCGGCGCCGGTTGCTGGCGATCGGATCGCCGACCTTGGGCCGGATCCGGTCGATGTACGCGCGCGCGTGCTCCATCGACATGAACTCGTGCAGGTCGGCCGCGTTGAAGGCCCAGGTATCGACGACCTGGTTGCCGTGCGTATTGACGATGCGGATGCTCTGCCCCCTTGCCAGGCGGGCGGCCTTGCCGTGCCGGGCCGGGATGGTGACGAGTGCGCTCATGGTGAGGGTCTCCGCGTTAGCCGCTAATACATCGCCGCCCCGCCGTTCGGACTGATGCATTGTCCGGTGATGAACGTGGCGCCAGGGCCGGCGAGGAACACCGCGACCGCGGCGATCTCCTCGACCCGCGCGATGCGGCCCAGCGGGTTGTTCTCCTCCTTCTTGCGCCACTCCGGACTCATGTGCTCGATGTCCAGCATCGGGGTGTCGGTCGGTCCCGGGGCGATGGCGTTCACCAGGATGTGCGGCGCGAACTCGCGCGCCCAGGATCGGGTCATCGACAGCACCGCGCCCTTCGAGGCGCAATACGGCGAGAACTGCTCGCGGCCGAGCAGCGCAAGTTCGGAGGAGATATTGATGACCCGTCCGCGCCCCTGGGCCGACATGATGCGCAGCGCCTCGCGTCCCACGATGAACGTCCCGCGCACGTTCACTGCCATGATTCGATCGAACACCGCGACCGGGGTCTCCAGCAGCGGGCCGTCGGCGATCACGCCGGCGCTGTTGACCAGGAGATCGAGCCCACCCATGCGCCGGGCGGCGCCGGTCACCGCGGCAACCGCCGACGCCTCCTCGGACACGTCGGCCTGCACCGCGAACGCGTCACCACCGGCGGCCCGGATGCTCGCCACCACCGCCTCCGACGCCTCTGCAGCGGCACGATCGAGGATCGCGACCTGCATGCCCTCGCCGGCCAGCGCGCTGGCGATGCCGCGCCCGATGCCGCTGGCGGCGCCGGTGACGATGGCCTTTTGTCCGGCCAGCGGCCCGCTCACGCCATCAACTCCCCGCGGTCGACGCTGTAGGCCTGGCCGGTGATGTTGCGCGCGAGATCCGAGGCCAGGAACAGGTATAGCGCGCTCACGTCCTCCGGCGTCATCAACCCTGGCATCGCCTGCGCGCCGGTGATCCGCTCCAGCAGCGCCTCTTCGCCGATGCCGGATCGCCGCGACATCTCCGCGAGCGATCGCATCGAGGCCTGCGTCCGGACCCAGCCCGGGCACACGGCATTGACGTTGATGCCGCGCGGCCCGAGCTCCTTCGCCAACGCGCGCATGAAGCCGATGTTGGCGTGCTTGCTGGCGCAATAGGCGCCGAACTGCGCCTCGGCGGTCTTGCCCCACACCGAGGCCGTGAAGACGATGCGCCCGCCCGCCGGCATGCGCGCCACCGCCTCGCGGGTGACGTAATAGGTGCCCAGGACGTTGACGTCGATGATGCGTCGGAAGGTGCGTTCGATCTCCTCGCCAGGCTCGAGTATCGGCGTGATCAGCTCCAGGCCGGCGTTGTTGACCAGGACGTCGATTCCGTCGAGCGGCATGAACGCGTCGCGCACGTCCTGGCGGCGGGTGATGTCGCACCGGATCGACCGCACCCGCCTGCCGTACTCTTCCTGCAGCCGCGCGGCGGCCTCGATGACGCCGTCGTCATCGGCGAGTATGGCGAGCTCCGCCTTCGCGGCGGCGAACGCGCGGGCGACCGCGAGGCCGATGCCGCGGCTCGCACCGGTCACCAGCACCCGCCTGCCGCTGAAGTCGAACGCGCTCACGCCGGGGACACTCCTCCCTGCAGCATGATCCTCTCGGTCTGCAGGGCCAACTTTCGCGTGACGTCGAGTATCGAGTTGCGCAGCGCGAAGAACGCCTGCGT
Source organism: uncultured Gammaproteobacteria bacterium (assembly GCA_964614765.1). GTDB lineage: Bacteria > Pseudomonadota > Gammaproteobacteria > JAJPIJ01 > JAJPIJ01 > JAJVHZ01. The sequence continues at coordinate 3,011 of CAZTPK010000127.1, read as the reverse complement.
GGACTTCACCGCCAGCGGCCGCTCGGAGCCGATGTGGTCGCCGACGCGGATCTCCTGGAGCACCCGCGCGGGCCTTGCGGAGAACAGCACGATGCGGTCGGCGAGGAAGATCGCCTCCTCCACGTCGTGGGTGACGAAGATGACGGTCTTGTGCTCGGACTTCTGGATGCCGACCAGCTGCTCCTGCAGGAACTCGCGGTTCTGCGCGTCGAGGGCGCCGAACGGCTCGTCCATCAGCAGCACGTCCGGTCCGGCGGCGAGCGTGCGCGCGATGGCGAGGCGCTGGCGCATGCCGCCGGAGATGCGGTTGACCCGGTAGCTCTCGAAGCCGCGGAGGCCCACCAGCTCAAGGTAGTACTGGGCCAGGCGCTCCTTCTCCGGCGCTGCGATGTCGTCGCGGAACCTCATCCCGAAGCGGATGTTGTCGATGACGTCCAGCCAGGGGAACGAGGAGTAGGACTGGAACACCATGCCCTTCTTGCGATCCGGTCCGGTCACCGTGGCGCCGTCGAGTCGCACCTGGCCGCGACTCGCGGTCTCCAGTCCGCCGACGATGCGCATCAGCGTTGTCTTGCCGCAGCCGGAGGGCCCCAGGAAGACGATGAACTCGCCCTTGCCGATCGTCATCGACACGTCGTCGATCACGCGCACGGCCGCGGTCTTGCCGTGCGCGGCGAACTCCTTGCTGACCCGGTCGATGACGATGAACCCGTCGTGGCTCATGGCACGTTGCTCAACGGAGGTAGGCGAAGGCGCGCCGGTGCAGCCAGCGGATAAACTGGTCCGTCAGGAAGCCGATGATGCCGATGGCGAGGATCCCGGCCATGACCTCCGGGGTTTTGACGTACCGCCGCGCCGACCAGATCACGTAGCCGATGCCCGAGTCGGAGGCGACGATCTCGGCGATGATGAGATAGGTCCAGCACCAGCCCAGCGTGATGCGCAGGTTGTCGACCATGCTCGGCAGCATCGCCGGCAGGATGATGTGGCGCAGGACCTGCGACGGCTTCGCGCCGACGGTCATGCCGACCTCGATGTACTCGCGCGGCACGCGGCGGGCATCGTCGGCGATGAGCAGCACGAGCTGGAAGAACGTGCCCATCCACAGCAGTGCGATCTTCGACGCCTCCCCGATGCCCAGCCAGATCACCGTCAGCGGCACGAGCGCCGGCACCGGCAGGTAGCGGATGAAGTCGATGATGGGCTCGGTGAGCCCGTTGACGATGCGGAACGAGCTCATCAGGATCCCGAGCGGTATGGCCACGATCGCCGATAGGAGAAAGGCGAGCCAGACGCGGTAGATGCTGATCCAGATGTCGTCCAGGAACTCGTACTTGGTCAGCAGTTCCCAGAGGCGGACGACGACCGCCTGCGGCGAGGCGAGATACTGCTTCGGCACCACCTCGAAGGCGACCAGCCCGGACCAGATCGCCAGCAGCAGCGCGAACCCGACGACGCCGAGCGCGATGTCCGCCCCGCGCGTGGTGCTGCCGCGAAAGCTGGTCAGCTGCTGCCACACCGTGGGTTCCGGCACCGGCGGCGCGGCGTCTCGCGCCGGGCCGGCCGCGCCGGCACCCTCACTGCCGCGGGGGTCACGCTGCTCCGTCAAGGGCGGGGCCTCGCGACCGCATCAGCGCTTCTTGTCCTTGAAGAGATCGGTCACGATGGAGTTGTCGATCTGCTGATTCGAATCGAGCTTGACGTCCGCCGCGCCGTTCTCGAGGTTCAATGCCATGACCTCGTCGAAGAGATCGTGCAGCCTGCCGCGGCTGCCCGCGGTCCCGAGATACTCGACCGCCTCCTCGTAGGGGGTGTAGGCGAGATTCGCCAGCGTCTCCTCGAACTCCTCCGGGGTCAGCTTGAAGTGCGGCGCCATGATCGCCACCGCCTCGGTGCGGTTCTTGTTGAAATAGTCGATCGCGCGATAGATGCCGCGCAGGAACTTGCGGTACATCTCGGGGTTGGCGCGCAGGTTCTCGGTGCGGGCGACGATGACGTCGGTGATCAGTCCGGGATAATCCTTCGACGACACCAGTATGTGGGCGCCTTCCTTCTGGCTGGCCTTGATCGCCTGCGACAGAGTCGGCTCATAGGTGCCGGCCGCCGCCACCTGCGGGTCCGCGAACACTGCAATCGCGTCCGCGGAGGCGATGTCCCTGACCTGCACGTCCTCCAGCGACAGTCCGTGCTTCTTCAGGTCCATCTGCAGGATGAGCCGCGCCGGCACGTTCGGCTCCACCGCCACCACCTTGCCCTTCAGATCGGCGGAGCTCTTGATCGCGCCGTCGGCGACGACGCCGTCACCGCCGAGGGAGACGTCTATGGTGCCGATGATCGTGCCCTGGGTCTCCGGCGTCCGCGGGCGCCCCTGGTGCTCGCCGACGGTGCGCATGTCGCACTGGATGTCGCCGCGCTCGAGCGCCGGCAACACGTTGCCGCGGTCGTCGTCGAACACCTCCTCGACCTCCAGACCCTCCTCCTTGAAATAACCCAGCTCCTGCGCCAGATGCACCGGCGCGAAGCCTGGCCAGAACGGATAGGCGCACTTGATCTTGTCCGCCGCGAACACGTTCGTGCACATCACTGTGGCGGACAACACCGCCGCCGCGAGCAACCTCGACCTCGTCGTGCTTTGCATGGGCTCATCCTCCCGTTTGCTACGTGGTGATTTCAGAATTCCTTTCTGACGGCCGCGACGATACTGTCGCGGAACTGCTCAGCCATGATCCGCCCCTTCTCAGCGGTCGCCGCCTTCGCCGAGGTCAGCGCGCCGGAGGACGGCACCCAATGCCGATGGGGCGGGAAGATGTCATAAGGCGGAAAGTCCGCGGAGGGGTGATCCGGGAGCCGATCGAGGCGCACGTGCTGCGGCTGATAGTGCAGCATCAGGGAGGTCTCGATTACGGCGGCGTGTTCCAGCGCCGCGCCCGGATAACCATCGGGGAACACCTTCTCGATCGTCCGCGGCTCGATGAAATCCCAATACTCCAGGCGCATGATGCGCACGCCCG
>CAZTPK010000126.1:0-5902 GCA_964614765.1 uncultured Gammaproteobacteria bacterium | reverse complement strand
GCGCCGAGCTCCTTGCTCTCCAGCGCGAAGCGGCGGCGCAGGTCGACGATCGGGACCACGGTGCCGCGCAGGTTAATCACCCCAAGCACGTGCTCCGGCGTGTTCGGGATGGGGGTGGCGCTGTCCCAACCCTTGATCTCCTGGACACGAAGTATGTCGACACCGTACTCCTCGCCGGCGAGCATGAAGGTGAGGTACTGTTCCGCCGCACCTTGCTGCTGCGCGACGACCTGGCTCACCTGTGACCCTTCGCTGTTCATCTGCCTCTCCTCATGCTGCCTTGACCATGTTGCCCGCCACCGGCGACCCGGCCTTGCGACGGGACAGCGCGATGAGCCCCGGCACGTCCAGAATCATCGCCACCTTGCCGGTGCCCAGAATGGTGGCCCCGGATATGCCCTGGACACGCTGGAAGTTCGTCTCCAGGCTCTTGATGACCACCTGCTGCTGTCCCATCAGGTCATCGACCAGGAGTCCGGAGCGCTGACCGTCCGCCTCCACGACGACGAGCAATCCGTCCTCCAGTCCCGTGCATCGTGCGGATACGCCGAGCACGCTGTGCAGTCGCACGATCGGTATGTACTCCTCACGCAGGCGGTACATCTCCGCCGTGCCGGCCACCGAGTTCACGCACTGCCTGCGAACCTGCAGCGACTCGACGATCGAGACGAGGGGAACGATATAGATCTGTTCGCCGACGCACACCAGCTGCCCGTCCAGGATCGCCAGCGTCAGCGGCAGGCGGATGCGGAAGCTCGATCCCTCCCCGCGCCGGCTCCTTACCTCGATGGTTCCGCCAAGCTCCTTGATGTTCCGCCGCACCACGTCCATGCCGACGCCGCGGCCGGACAGGTCGCTGACCTGCTCGGCAGTGGAGAAGCCGGGCAGAAAGATGAGTTCGGCGATCTGCTCCTCGGTGAGCACGTCCTCCGGCGACACCAGTCCGCGCTCGACCGCTTTCTTGAAGACGCGCTCGGGATTCAAGCCGGCACCGTCGTCGGAGATCTCGATGACGATGTTGCCGCCCTCGTGGCAGGCGCTCAGATGGATGGTGCCGGCCTCAGGTTTGCCGCTGGCGCGCCGCACCTCCGGCATCTCGATGCCGTGATCCAGCGCATTGCGGACGAGGTGCACCAGCGGATCGCCAATCTTCTCCAGCACGGTCTTGTCGAGCTCGGTCTGCTCGCCGCTGATCTTCAGTTCGACCCGCTTGCCCAGCTTCGCTGACAGGTCGCGCACCAGGCGCGGGAAGCGGTTGAACGAGAAGCTGATGGGCAGCATGCGGATCTTGAGCACGACCTCCTGCAGCTCGCGCGTGTTGCGTGCCAGCTGCGCGAGTCCGCTGCGCAGCCTGTCGATCATGCCGGCTTCGAAGCGATCGCTCAGGGTATTGAGCATGGACTGTGTGATCACGAGCTCGCCCACCATGTTGATGAGCGCGTCGATCTTCTCAGTCCCGACACGGATGGACGTCTCCTGCGGGGCGGTGGTCACGCGCTGCCCGGAGGACGGCCGCTGCTGGCCGCCCGGGCCTCCAGACGGCGCCTCCGCGGTCTGCACCACCGCTGCCCCACCGGCTCGCGCGGCCGGCTCCACCGCCTGCGGCTCGATGGCGGTGATCGCCAAGTCGCAATCCTCGCGAACCCAGTCGAAGTTCTCCTCCACCTGCTCGCGCGCGATCGCGCCGCGCAGCAGGATGGTCCATGCGAGGTAGCAATCCTCCGGTTCCAGGTCCGCCAGCACGGGAAGCCGGGAGACATCGGCGCGTACCTCGACCTCGCCGATGTCAGAAAGCGCCCTGAGGATGCGCAGCGGATCGTTTCCCGTCTGCATCATGTGGGCGTGCGGGCGGAACTCGATGCGCCAGCCCTCTGCGGCATCACCGTGGCGGTCGGATGCTGGCTCTCGCCGCGTCGCCGGCGCGGCCGCGTCGCCGTGCAACGCCCGCTCGAGCTCTCCGCGAACGACGGCCACGGCGGCTGCATCCACTTCGCCGCCGCCTCGCGTCGCGGCCAGGATGCCGCGCAGGCAGTCCACGGAGCGCAGCAGGAGATCCACCAGAGGGCGCGTGGCGGCACGCCTGCCGGCGCGCACCTCGTCCAGCAGCGTTTCCATCACATGGGTGAAGCTCGCGGCTGCGGTGAAGCCGAAGGTGCCGCTGCCCCCCTTTATGGAGTGCGCCGCCCGGAAGATGGTGTTGATCACCTCGGCATCCACGGCCCCGACGTCGAGGCCGAGCAGGCCCTGCTCCATGGCCTCCAGGTTCTCTTCGCTCTCCTCGAAGAAGATCTGGTGGAACTGCTGCAGATCGATCGACATTCCCGCCCCCAAACGGACTTGTCCCCGCCAGAGCCGATCGGCTAGCTCAGCACCTTCTTGATGGTCGCGAGCAGCTGATCGGGATTGAACGGTTTGACGATCCAGCCGGTTGCGCCCGCGGACTTGCCCTCGGCCTTCTTCTCCGGCGCCGACTCCGTGGTCAGCATGAGGATGGGCGTGAACTTGTAGGCGCCGAGCTTGCGCAGCTCCCGTATGAGCGAGATCCCGTCCATCTTCGGCATGTTCACGTCGGTGATGACGAGGTTGACCGACCTGGCCCGCGCCTTGGACAGGGCATCCTCGCCGTCGCTCGCCTCGACGACCTCGTAACCGGCGCCCTTCAGCGTGAAGCTGACCATCTGCCGTATCGATGCCGAGTCGTCCACTGCCAGAATGCTTGCCATTTTCGTGACCCCACTCTTGAAGGAAAGGCTCGCCGTGCGCATGCGCCGCAATCGCACGGACCCCGTGTGACGGGGTTATCGGACGCGAGGTCGGAAACTTTAAGGAAGGACAGCTCGCCGGCGACGGCGCCCGGCGAGGAGGCGGAGCCGCGCAGAGATAGGACGCAGAAGCCCGTTTCGGGCGCGTCCGGCGGGCAACAATCGGCCCGGGCAGCGGTCAGGGCGCGCGCTCGAGCCGCCAGAGCGTCGGACCTGCGCCACGTCTCAGCCACAGGCCCGAACCGATCTCGACGAAGGAGCGCTGCAGACGCGCCCGGTACCAGCTTGCGGGACGCAGATGCACCCCGCCATCCGTGTGCGCGCGGTCGGCATTGTATCGCCAGTCCTCCGCCGTCAGGGCGTTGAAGTACAGCAGCCCGTCGCACAGGCGCGCGAGATTGGCCAGCGCGCGCACCGCCGCCCTGTCCCCCAGATATTGCAGCACGCCGTTGCAGATGACGAGCTGGAACCTCTTGCGCGGGGAGTAGCGATCTAGGCTCCCGTGCGTCCAGCCATAGCGGCGGCAGAGGTACTCGCTGTACTCCAGGCCGGTGTATGTTGCCGACGGCAACAGCCGGCGGAGAGGCGCGCGCAGCCAGCCACAGCCGCAGCCGGCGTCGAGAATGCGGCGCACCGGAAGGTCCAGATAATCGAGGTACGCCGCGATGAACCGCGCCAGCCGTCGCATGTCCTCGCGGCTGTTCACCGCGGTGCGCGGATCGAGGTAGTAGCGCCGGTAGTAGTCCCTGTCGAAGCGCGCGGCGCGCGCCGTTGCCGTCGCTGCCATTGCCCTACATGTGCCGGATGATGGCCTCGCCGAAGCCCGAGGTCGTCACCAGGGTCGCGCCCGGCAAAAGACGCTGCACTTCCTCCTCCACGTCGGTCCTCGAGCGGTGTTCGGCAGCATGACGCTTGCGCGGCGGTATCGGGGCGCGCACGCGCGCGAGGTCGAAGGTGACCGTCTTGGCGGCGATCGCACCGGCCACGCCCTTGATGATGCGATCGGCGGCCTCCTTCCACCCGAGGTGCCGCAGCATCATCTCCGCGGAGAGGATGATCGAACCCGGATTCACCCGGTTCTTGCCCGCGAACGATGGCGCCGAGCCGTGCGTGGCCTCGAACACCGCCGCCCTGTCGCCGATGTTGCCGCCCGGCGCGATGCCCAGCCCGCCCACCTGCGCCGCCAGCGCGTCGGAGATGTAGTCGCCGTTGAGGTTCAACGTCGCGATCACGTCGTAGTCTTCCGGCTTCAGCAGGATCTGCTGCAGGAAGTTGTCCGCGATGACGTCCTTGATGACGATCTCCTGCCCGGTGCGCGGATTCCTCATCGTGCACCAGGGGCCGTCGCCGATCGGCTGGGCGCCGAATTCCCCGCGGGCAAGCTCGTAGCCCCAGTTGCGGAACGCGCCCTCGGTGTACTTCATGATGTTGCCCTTGTGCACGAGCGTCACCGAGCGGCTGCCGTTGTCCAGCGCGTACTGCAGCGCGCGGCGTATGAGGCGGGTGCTTCCGGCCCTGGATACGTGCTTCACGCCCACGCCGCAATGCTCGGTGAAGGGCATGTTCGTCACGCCCATCTCGTCGCGAAGAAATTCGATGAACTTCCTCGCCTCCGGCGAATCCGCCGGCCATTCGATGCCGGTGTAGACGTCCTCCGTGGCCTCGCGGAAGATCACCATGTCGGTGCCGCCGTTCTGCTTCATGGGCGAATCCACGCCCGGGAAGTACCGTATCGGGCGGCATATCGCATACAGGTCCAGCACCTGTCGGATGGTGACGTTGAGCGAGCGCTTGCCTTCGGCCACCGGGGTCGTGAGCGGTCCCTTGATGCCGACCACGTAGTCGGCGAAAGCATCCAGCGTCTCCTGCGGCAGGTTCACGTCGTCGCCGTAGAGCTTCTGGGCCTTCTCCCCGGCGTAGACCTCCATCCAGGCGATGACGCGCGACTTCCCGTACGCCTTGCTCACCGCCGCATCGACGACGCGGCGCATGACCGGGGTGACGTCCACGCCGATGCCGTCGCCCTCGATGAAGGGGATGATCGGGTGGCTCGGTACATTCAGGCTGAGATCGGCGTTGACCGTAATGCGCTCTCCCTGCGCAGGTATGAGTATCTTCTCGTAGGCCATGATTTCTTGGAGTTGTTGCCGGCGGCGGCGTGAGGCGAAGCGGCTACGATAACCGCTCGCGTGCGACTGCGCCACACCGTATGACATTCACCCGCATCTCCGCCCGCGGGGGGGCCGTCGCCAGGCCGCCGGCTCGCGATCGATGCTGCGGGCAAGAAAAAGACCCGCCCGGCATTCGCGCGCCGGACGGGCTGGCAGGAGTGCTAATCGGCCCGCGTAACGGGCCGTCGATCAGTGATGGAACTGCTCCTCCTCGGTCGAGCCGGTCAGCGCGGTCACCGACGAGGCGCCGCCCTGGATAACGGTGGTGACGTCGTCGAAGTAGCCGGTGCCGACTTCCTGCTGATGCGACACGAAGGTGTAGCCGCGGTCGCGGGCCGCGAACTCCGGCTCCTGCACCTTCTCGACGTAGGCCGACATGCCGCGCTGCACGTAGTCCTGCGCCAGGTCGAACATGTTGTACCACATGCTGTGGATGCCGGCGAGCGTGATGAACTGGTACTTGTAGCCCATCGCGCCCAGCTCGCGCTGGAACTTGGCAATCGTGGCGTCGTCGAGGTTCTTCTTCCAGTTGAACGACGGCGAGCAGTTGTACGCCAGCATCTTGTCCGGATACTGCTTCTTGATGGCCTCGGCGAAGCGCTTTGCTTCGTCCAGATCCGGCACCGCGGTCTCGCACCACAGCAGATCTGCATAGGGCGCGTACGACAGGGCGCGGTCGATGGCCTGATCGAGACCCGCTTTCGTGACATAGAAGCCTTCCGCGGTGCGCTCGCCCGTGATGAAGCGCCTGTCGCGCGGGTCGATATCGGAGGTCAGCAGCGCTGCTGCATTGGCGTCGGTGCGCGCGAGCACGATGGTGGGCACGCCCAGAACGTCGGCGGCGAGGCGCGCGGCCACGAGCTTCTGCACGGCTTCCTGGGTCGGCACCAGCACCTTGCCGCCCATATGCCCGCACTTCTTCACCGACGCGAGCTGGTCCTCGAAGTGCACGCCGGCGGCGCCGGCCTC
>CAZTPK010000125.1:0-5961 GCA_964614765.1 uncultured Gammaproteobacteria bacterium | reverse complement strand
GCCTTCGACCGCATGGTGGCCCTGCGCGATCGCGTGCGCATGAAAGAGGTCATCGGGATCTACGAGCGCCTTAGGGCAGGCGGCGCCGAGATCCCCAATTATGCGCTCATGGCGGCCGGCGACGCCTACGTCTACGAGCAGCAGCCCGAGGTCGCAATCGGTATCTACAAGCAGGTGCTGAAGACCGACCCGAAGAGCTACAACGCCAGGCTGGCCCTGTTTTACGCCTATACCGAGGTGGACGACTTTCGGCACGCCTATGCCATCATCGATCCGTTGTCGGAGGAGCAGGCGGTCTGGCGGCAGCACCCGGAGGGAAAGGTCGTGCGCAGCAATCCCCGCAGGTTCGAATCCGAGGTGGCGGCAACGCTGGGACGCGCCTATGCCGACGATCTGGTGGAGGCCAACGCTCGCTTCGACGCGATGCACGTTCTGGCGCCGGCCAGCCTGGACCTGAGGCAGGAACTGGCCAGCGTGCACCGACGCCGCGGCTGGCCGCGCCGCGCGCTGCGGGAGTACGAGCGGATCCTCGCCGAGGAACCCGATTTCCGGCTCGCGCGCATCGGCCACGGCGCGACGCTGTTCGATCGGCATCGCTACCCGGAGGCCGAGCGCGTGCTGGGCCAGCTCCGGAGCGAGTTTCCCGAGGACAAGCAGGTGCAGCGCTTCGCCCGGACCTGGGAGCTGTACCGCCGGCGCGAACTTATCGTCGAGACCCGCTACGGCCATACCTGGGACACCGGCGATGGGACCTTCGGCGAGCTCGGCAACGACAGCATCGAGGTGGACAGCTTCCTGTACTCCAGGCCGATCGACTACTACACGCGGGCCTACCTGCATCAGCACTTCGCGACCGCCGATTTCCAGGAAGGAACCGGCACCGATCACCGTCTGAGCGCCGGCGTGGAATACAGGCAGCCGAACTACCTCTTGGCGGCGGAGGTAGGTGGCGGATTCGAGGACCACGGCGCGCCCGCCGCCACCGTCCGCGGCACCTGGTATCGCGATGACCACTTCAGCCTGAGCGGTGTCGCCGAGCTCAGCTCCACCGAGGTGCCGTTGCGCGGCATCCGCGCCGGCGTCGACGGCAATTTTCTCGGCGTTTCGGCGCAGTACCGCTGGCACGAGTCGCAGGCCGTGCGCGTGGGCTACGGCTATCTCGATTTCGACGACGGCAACGAACGCAATCAATTGGGCGCGGCGTTCGAGCGACGGGTCGTCCAGGTGCCGCATTACCGGATGACGGCCTTGCTCGAGGGCGCCGGCTCGCTCAACGATCGCGACGACGTCATCTACTACAGTCCCGGCAGCGACGCCAGCCTGAGCCTCACGCTCGACAACGAGTGGGTGAACTACCGCCGTTACGAGCGCCGCTTCGCGCAGCGTCTGGGCCTGTCGCTGGGGGGCTACTGGGAGGAGAATTACAGCCCGGACTACACCTGGTGGGTGAGCTACCAGCATGACTGGGACTACTCCGAGGCCTTCCGCCTGCACTATGGCGTGGTGCACGGGCGGCGGGTTTTCGACGGCGACCCGGAATACGAGACGGCGATTGTGGCCGGGATCAACGTGAGATTCTGAACGTGCGGACGCTGCTGGCATTTCTCGCGGCGTGGATGGCGGCGGTGCCGGAGCAGGCGGCGCCGGCGAACCGGACCTTCGACGTGTTCTGCTATCACGACGTCCGCGACGACGTGGAAGACGACATCGACATCGATCCGATCGCCACTTCCACGCAGCGTCTCACCCAGCACTTCGCGTGGCTGCGCGAGCACGGCTACCGGCCTGTGAGCGTCGAGGACATCCTTGCGGCGCGCGCCGGGACGCGGGAGCTTCCGCCGAAGGCGGTGCTGCTGACCTTCGATGACGGCTACGTGAGCTTCTTCACGCGCGTGTATCCGCTGCTGAAGGCGTTCGATTATCCCGCGGTGCTGGCGCTGGTCGGCAGCTGGCTCGACGTCCCGGCGAACGGCACGGTGGAGTACGGCGGGGAGAAGGTGCCGCGCAGCCGCTTCCTGTCGCTGGCGCAGATCCGCGAGATGGGCGGCTCGGGGCTCGTCGAGTTCGCCAGCCACAGCTACGCCCTGCACCGCGGCGTGCAGGGCAATCCGCAGGGCAACGAGGAGCCGGCCGCTGCCACGCGCATCTATACGCCGGCGACCGGGGCCTATGAGGACGCCGAGACGTACAGGGCGCGGTTGCATGCCGATCTGGAGCGCAATTCCGCATTCATCGAGGCGGTGACGGGCAAGCGTCCGCGGGTCATGGTGTGGCCGTACGGCGCCTATTCGCGGATCGGCGTGCAGGTGGCCGCCGATCTCGGCATGAGCCTGAACTTCACGTTGCGCGACGGCGTGGCGACGCTGTCGGCGCTCGATTCGGTTCCACGGCACCTGATGGAGGGCAACGCCTCCATCGCCGCGCTGGTATGGATGCTGCAGCGCCGGCCCGACAATACGCCGATACGCGTCGCCCACGTCGACCTCGATTACCTCTACGACGAGGATGCGGCGCAGATGAGCCGCAATCTCGACGTGCTGCTCGAGCGCATCAAGTCGCTGCAGATCAACACCGTCTACCTGCAGGCCTTCGCCGATCCGGACGCCGACGGCACGGCCAGCGCGATGTATTTCCCGAATCGGCACCTGCCGGTACGCGCGGACCTGTTCAATCGCGTCGCCTGGCAGCTGAAGACGCGGGCCGGCGTGCGCGTCTATGCCTGGATGCCGGTGCTGGCGTACGACCTCGGCGGGCGGCCGGCGCCTGCGTCGCTGCGCGTGCAGAGCGAGCCGGACGACGACAGCGCCGCCAATGCCTACCGGCGGCTCTCGCCGTTCAACGAGCGTGCGCGCGCCATCGTGCGGGAAATCTACGAGGACCTCGCGGCGCACGCGCACTTCGACGGGGTGCTGTACCACGACGATGCGCTGCTGAGCGACCACGAGGACGTGAGCCCCGCTGCGCTGAAGGTGTACCGCGAGGACTGGAAGCTCCCCGGATCCACCGCGGCGATCCGCGCCGACCCCGCCATGGCGCGGCGCTGGGCGCGCCTGAAGACCCGCCATCTCGTCGACTTCACGCGCGAGCTGACCAATACGGTGCGCACCATGCGGCCTGACATCAGGACGGCGCGCAACCTCTACGCGAGCGTGGTCATGGAGCCCGAGAGCGAGGCGTGGTTCGCGCAGAATGCCGATGAGTTCGCGATCGCCTACGACTATGTCGCGGTCATGGCCATGCCCTACATGGAGGAGGCGGCGGACGCGGAGGAATGGCTGCGCACCCTGGTCGCCCGCTTCGGACCCGCGGCACGCGCCAAGACCGTCTTCGAGCTGCAGAGCCGCGACTGGCGCACCGGCACCCCGGTCGCCACCGCGGCGCTGGTGGGTCACATGTGGGCGCTCGCCGACGCCGGGGCCCGGCACTTCGGCTACTACCCCGACGACTTCGTCGGCGGCCATCCGGATCTGAGCCTGGTCTTCCCCGCCATGTCGCTCAGCGACTACCCCCACCGGCCCGAGGGCACGCGCGATCTCTCGCGGCTGTATTCCGGCGTCCTCGTGCCCTGAGCGAGGCGCTCGCAGCGCCCGCGGCTTCGACCCGCGCGGCGCAGGCAACGGTGGGGCCCGCCACCGCGGATCAGGTCTCGGCCGGCGGCCCCGTTTCGGTAAAGAAGCGACGGGATCCGCCGATAAGCCCGTCTGGCAGCTGGATTTTCCGGCGACCCGACGGAGACCCGCGTGGCATTCGATACGCTGGCGAACGGCCTGCTGGCCTTCGCCTTCTACTACCCGCTGTTCATGGCCTACCTGTGGATGGCAGGCGGCGTGTATTACTACTTCCGATGGGAGCGCACCGGGGGCCACGGCCCGGGCGAGCCCCCGGCGCTGCCGTACTACCCGCCGGTGTCCGTCATCGTCCCCTGTCACAACGAGGGTCGTCAGCTCGAGGAGACCATCGGACAGCTGCTGGAGCTCGACTACCCGGACTACGAGATCATTGCCGTCAACGACGGCAGTACCGACCAGACCGGGGCGATCCTCAACCGCATGGCCGCGGTCCATCCCCGACTGCGGGTGCTGCACTTCACCCGCAACCAGGGCAAGGCGATGGGGTTGCGCATGGCGGCGATGGCCTCGCCGAACGAATTCCTCGTCTGCATCGATGGCGACGCGCTGCTCGATCGCCACGCCGTCACCTGGATGCTCTGGCACCTCGTCCAGTATCCGCGTGTCGGCGCGGTGACCGGCAATCCCCGCATCCGCAATCGCTCCACGTTGCTCGGCCGCATCCAGGTCGGCGAATTCTCCTCCATCATCGGCCTCATCAAGCGCGCACAGCGCATCTACGGGCGCATCTTCACCGTCTCCGGCGTGATGGCGGCGTTCCGCAAGAGCGCGCTGCACCGTGTCGATTACTGGAGCGTGGACATGGTGACCGAGGACATCGACGTCAGCTGGAAGCTGCAGCTGGATCACTGGGATATCCGCTACGAACCCAGGGCGCTGTGCTGGATCCTCATGCCGGAGACCTTCAAGGGGCTCTGGCGCCAGCGGCTGCGGTGGGCGCGCGGCGGGGTGGAGGTGCTGCGCAAGTACCGGCGCGACGTGCTGGCCTGGCGCAAGCGCCGCATATGGCCCATCTATCTGGAGTTCCTGACCAGCGTCGTCTGGGCCTATGTGATGATGATGGTGTTCGTGCTCTGGCTCATCGGGCAGGTGGCGCCGCTGCCGGCCGGGCTGGCGGTGCCGGCGCTGCTGCCGGGATGGAACGGCGTCATCCTCGGGTTCACCTGTCTGCTGCAGTTCGCCATCAGCCTGGTCATCGACAGCCGCTACGAGCGTAACATCGGCCGCTACTATTTCTGGGTCATCTGGTATCCGCTGGCCTACTGGCTCCTCAACGTCGCCACCAACGTGATCGCACTGCCCAGGGTGCTGCTGCAAGGGCGCTCGGTGAGGGCGCGCTGGATCAGTCCGGACCGCGGGGTGCAACCGGCCGACGGGGTGCACGCTCGGTGAGCCGCTTCATCATCGACAGGCCCGACCTGCAGTCGCTGACCCAGAAGTACGGGTTCGGCTCGCTCACCCTGCTGTTGTGGGTGGCTTACCTGTACCTTTGGATCCCCTTCATCAGCGTCGTCGCCTGGCTGGTGGGCGCGCAGCTCTTCCACCACCACATCATCGAACGCGGCGGCCTGCGCCAGCTGGCGCTGGACCTGCGACAGTACGCTGTGGTGGTAGGCGTCATGGTCGCGGTGTACCTCGCCTGGGCGGTGAGCAACTACCTGCGCTTCCGGCGCACGCGCCGCCTGGGCAACGTACCGGCGGTGACGATCCCGATGCTGGCCCGACACTTCCGCGTCGATGAGGCGGAAGTGGAACGGCTGCAGTCGCTGCGCGTGTGCGAAATGTCGCACGACGAGCAAGGCAACATCGTCGCGATGCGCCCGGTCGTCCTGCGCAGCCGCTTGCGGCCGCTGGGCGTGGTACGCCAGTGGCCGCGGCGTGGACGCGCTGGCCCGTATCTGACGCGGGGCCCGGGGCAGGGCAGTTCCACGACGTACGCGCGCTGGCGCCAGGGGATCGGTAGATAGCGCATTGCGCCGCACGATAGACTGCCGGTAGGCAGATGGAGCTGTGCACTGGAACGGACTCGTGCAGGTCGCCCACCCCTCCCATTCCGGCGTCGTGAGAATGCGCATCGGTCGCTCGCCGTCGCTGCTGGCCGCGCTGCTCGCGGCCCACGGCGGGGCGGCTGCGGCACTGCTGCTGGTGAGTGGACCCTGGTGGGTGGGCGCGGGGCTGGCGACACTCCTGCTGGTGAGCGCCGCCGTCAGCCTGACCCGTCACTTCGGCAACAGCCCCTCTCGTGTACGCGAACTCGTGGTGCACGCCGACGGCGGTTTCGAGGTGCTCACCGAAGCGGGCGGGGAGCCGGCCGTGTTGCGCTACGTGAGCC
>CAZTPK010000124.1:5054-5989 GCA_964614765.1 uncultured Gammaproteobacteria bacterium | reverse complement strand
GATGCCGGCCACCGCCGCCGCCGCCCACGGCGGCAAGAACGCCCTGGTACGCTACCTGCCCTTCAGCCGGCCGGCGCCGGACCGACGCATCGTGCTGGCCTGGCGCAACAGCTTCACGCGCACGGCGGCGGTGGAGGCCCTGCGCGAGGCAGTCCTCGCCTGCAATCTGCCCGGCGTCGAGCCGGTGCAAGGGGGACGCGGCGAGTGATAGAAACGCTATATCGCAACAGTTGCAATAATCGATTGGATAGATGCCCGACCGATAAGTAGACTTGGACCATACGCTCCCGGAAGCCGCATGCGGCGACGGGCCAGCCGATGAAACCACCCATAGGAGGCGAGATCATGGCAGCCAAGAAGACAGCAGCGGCAGCACGCATCGACATCGGCATCAGTGCGCCCGATCGCGCGAAGATCGCGCAGGGCCTGTCCAAGCTCCTGGCCGACACCTACACGCTCTACCTGAAGACGCACAATTTCCACTGGAACGTGACCGGCCCCATGTTCAACACCCTGCACACCATGTTCATGGAGCAGTACACGGAGCTGTGGAACGCCGTGGACCCGATCGCCGAGCGCATCCGCGCGCTGGGTCACGCAGCGCCGGGCTCCTACGCCCAGTTCGCCAAGATGAGCACGCTTTCCGACGCGCCGGCGCAGCCGCCGCAGGCCATGGACATGGTACGCATCCTGGTAGCGGGCCACGAGGCCGTGGCGCGCACGGCGCGCAGCGTGTTTCCGGCCGCAGAGCGGGCCGAGGATCAGCCCACGGCCGATCTGCTCACCCAGCGCCTGGACGTCCACGAAAAGACCGCGTGGATGCTGCGCAGCCTGCTGGAATAGCGCGCACGGCGGAACGGTGCGCGGCGGCGGCCGCAGACGGGGGCGTGCAGCGCCCCCGGGTCGCGCCACGGCCTCCGGCTGCCGTCGATATC
>CAZTPK010000124.1:0-5044 GCA_964614765.1 uncultured Gammaproteobacteria bacterium | reverse complement strand
GCGCGCACCGGCGGGGGCCGAAAGCCTAGATGCAGCAAGGAACCGAGATGACCACGACGTTCGAACTGGTACGCGCACAGCGCATCGACACGCTGAACGTGGAGATGCAGGAGTACCGGCACGACCGGACCGGGGCCGTGCACTATCACCTCGCCGCAGAGGACAGCAACAACTGCTTCATGGTCGCGTTCCCGACGGTGCCGATGGACCACACGGGCGTCGCCCACATTCTCGAGCACACCGTGCTTTGCGGCAGCCGCAAGTACCCGGTGCGCGATCCGTTCTTCATGATGCTGCGCCGCTCGCTCAATACCTTCATGAACGCGTTCACCAGCAGCGACGCGACCGCCTACCCGTTCGCCACGCAGAACCGCAAGGACTTCGAGAACCTGCTGTCGGTGTATCTGGACGCGGTCTTCTTCCCGCGACTCGATCCCCTGGACTTCGCGCAGGAAGGGCACCGCATCGAGTTCGCCAGACCGGCCGACCCGTCCTCGCCGCTCATGTACCGCGGCGTCGTCTACAACGAGATGAAGGGCGCGATGAGCTCGCCCATCGCGCAGGTGCAGATGGAGCTGCAGTCGCTGCTGTTCCCGACCACGACCTACCACTACAACAGCGGCGGCGACCCCGAGCACATTCCCTCGCTCAGTTACGAGCAGCTGGTGAGCTTCCATCGCAGCCACTATCACCCCTCGAACGCCACCTTCATGACCTACGGGGACTTTCCGGTGCGCGACACCCAGGCGCTGATCGAGGACTGGGCCCTGAGGCATTTCGAGAAGCGGGTGCTCGAGCTGAACCTGCGCGACGAGCGCCGCTATGGCGAACCGCTGCGGGTGGAGAGCTACTACACGCACGAGGGCTCCGGCGAGGAGCGCGACGCGACCTACGTCGCCATGGGCTGGCTGCTTGGCCATACCGGCGATGCGCGTCACTACATGCACGACCTGCTGCTCTCGAACGTCCTGCTCCAGCACAGCGGTTCGCACCTGCGGCATGCGCTGGAGACCACCACGCTCGGCACCGCGCCGCTGGAGCTCTGCGGGCTGGACGACTCGGCGCGCGAGGCCATGTTCATCTGCGGCCTGGAAGGCTCCAACGCAGAGGATGCCGACGCAGTGGAGCGTCTGATCATCGGCGTGCTGGAGGGCGTGGCCCGCGATGGCGTGCCGCAGGAGACGATCGAAGCCGTGCTCACCCAGCTGGAGATCGCGCAGCGCGAGCTGGGCGGGGGACACTTCCCGCACGGGCTGCAGCTGCTGACCCGCGTATTGGGCGCCAAGACGCACGGCGGCGATCCCTTCGCCTTCCTCGACGTGGACGCCGCGATCCAGGAGCTGCGCGCGGAGATCAAGGACCCGGATTTCATCAAACGCCAGATGCGGCGGCTGCTCGACAATCCCCACCGCGTACGGCTGGTGATGAGTCCCGACCCGGGCCTTGCCAAGCGCCGCGAGCGGGCTGAACGCAAACGCCTGGACGCGCTCGCACGCGAGATGGACGGCGCCCGCCGGCAGGCCATCATCGAGCGCGCTGCCACGCTCGACGAGCGCCAGCGCCACGGCAACAACCCTGACCTGCTGCCGAAGGTGGGCATCGCCGACGTGCCGCCGGATCTCCGCATTCCCGTCGGCCGGGAGCAGCCGGTGGCGGGCACCCCGGCGACCTGGTATTCCGCCGGCACCAACGGGCTGGTGTACATGCAGTGGGTGGCCGAGCTGCCCGACCTGACCGCCGAGGAGGTCGAGGCCCTGGTGCTGTACTACACCATGCTGCCGGAGGTCGGCAGCGGCGGCCGCGACTACGTCGCCACCCAGGCCCTGCAGGCGCGGCTCGGCAGCCTTGCGGCGCACGTCTCACTGCGCGCCGACGTCGCCGACCTGAACAACGCGCGCGGATACATCGCGCTGTCCGGCAAGTCGCTGGCGCGGGACCAGGCCGCCCTCGCCCGCCTCATGCGCGAGACCGTCGACACCGTCGATTTCGGCGAGCGGCAGCGCGTGCGTGAAGTGATTGCGCAGATGCGCGCGGCGCAGGAGTCCTCGGTCACCGATCGCGGCCACACCCTGGCCATGCTGGCGGCGGCCTCCGGCATGGGCACCGTCGGGCAGCTCGACAATCTTTGGGATGGGCCGCTTTCGATCGCGAAGTTGAAGCAGCTCGATGCCCTGCTCGACGACGAGGCCGCGCTGGCCGAATTCGCCGACCGGCTGCGGGCCATCCGCGAGAAGATGTCGGCCCAGCCGCCACGCCTGCTGGTGGTGAGCCAGGAGAGCGAGCAGCGCGCGCTGGAAGCGACGCTGGCCGCCACGCTCGCCGCCGGCAACGCCGGCCGCACGGCCAGCAGGTTTGGCTGGTCCGCGTCGCCCAGGCGCGTGCACGAGGCGTGGCTGACGAGCACCCAGGTGAATTTCTGCGCCCGGGCCTACCCTGCGGTGCCGGCAGACCATCCCGATGCGCCGGCCTTCAGTGTGCTGGGCAAGTTCCTGCACAACGGCTACCTGCACCGCGCGATCCGCGAGCAGGGCGGCGCCTACGGCAGCGGCGCCCGCTACGACTCCGACTCCGGCAGCTTCCGCTTTTTCTCCTACCGGGACCCGCGGCTCGAGGGCACGCTCAAGGACTTCGACGAGGCCCTCGACTGGCTGCAGGGTCCACACGTCGATCGCGAGCTGGAGGAGGCCGTGCTCGGCATCATCCAGGCGATCGACCAGCCCGCCTCGCCCGCCGGCGAGGCCATTCAGGCCTACTTCCAGGCGCTGCACGGGCGCACCCCGGAGTTCCGCCGGCGCTACCGCAGCGGGGTGCTGCGCACCACGATCGCGGACCTGCAGCGCGTCGGCCGTGAATACCTGCGCCCGGAACTGGCGAGCACCGCGGTCATCACCAACCGCGAGACGCTGGAGAAGCACGCGCACCTGCAGCTGGAACCCAAATCGATCTGAGGCGCCCGGAGGGAGGAACACTGCCGCGCAACCGAATGCCGTCCTCCCGCCCATGCGCAAGGTCTACACCTCCCCGAACCGGATGCTGATCGGTCTGCTCAGCGGGGCGCTGGGCGACCACGGCATAGAATGCATCATCCGCAACGAGTACCTCGGCGGCGGCGTCGGCGAGCTGCCGCCGCAGGAGTGCTGGCCGGAGCTGTGGGTGCTGCGCGATGACGAGGAGGCAAGGGCGCGGCAGGTCCTCGATGCGGTGCTGCCCCGACGGGCCATCACGGGCGAGACCTGGCAGTGCCCGAGGTGCGGCGAGTGGCTGGAGCCGCAGTTCGCGGCGTGCTGGCGGTGCGCGCCGGCCTCTGAGCCCTGACCCTCGCGAGCCCCGGCGGTCCGACCCCGCTTGGCTACTGCCCGACAGCCGATGTGGTTAATTTCAACCAGGTGGTTGTTCGATATGAATCAATTCCGGCCCGCCGGGCTTCGCAGCGGCCGGACGCTGCTCATACGAGGGGCCAGGTAACTCGTTGAAGCGAGACAATTTCAAGCCGACACTCCTCGTCCGGTGCAGGCTGGCACGGGAACTGCTCCCAGAGAAGCACGTTAGCTCAATTGCGGTTCCTACTCACTCACTGGAGGGCATCAAAATGGCTTGGGAAACTCCTGCTTTCGCGGATGTGCGTTTTGGCTTCGAAGTCACGATGTACATCAGCAACCGTTAATTTAATACGGTCAGCTAGGTTGTAACCGCAGAGGGGCCTCTTGGCCCCTCTGTTTTTTCCTGCCTACGCGCTCGCGCCGCGCGCGAGGCGCCCGACCACCGAGTATCGCGGGGGCGCCCCCGACCGGCCGGCAATGAGCGCCAGCTACCAGCTAAAAGGGCACCTCGATCCCGGGCCAGACGGCCTGCAACGCGTGCCGGAAGTCGGCCTGTATCCTCCTGAGCGCCGCGTCGTTCTCGGCCTCGAAACGCAGCACCACCACCGGCGTGGTGTTCGACGGCCGTGCCAGGCCGAAGCCGTCGGCGTACTCCACCCGCAGCCCGTCGATGGTGATGCGCTCGATCGCGCCGGGGAACTCGCCGCGACTCTTGAGCAGATCCACCAGCCTGAAGGGCTCACCCTCGGCCATCTTGATATTGATCTCCGGCGTACTGGTGGCATCCGGCAGCGCGGCCAGAACCGCATTGGCATCCGCAGCGCGCGATACGATCTCGAGCAGCCTGGCGCCGGCGTACAGACCGTCGTCGAACCCGTACCAGCGCTCCTTGAAGAACATGTGGCCGCTCATCTCGCCGCCGAGGGGCGCGCCCGTCTCCTTCAGCTTGGCCTTGATGAGCGCGTGACCCGTGTTCCACATCAGCGGCACGCCGCCCGCGGCCCGTATGGCAGGTGCGAGGTTGCGCGTGCATTTCACGTCATAGATGATCTGGCCGCCCGGGACGCGCGAGAGCACGTCGCGCGCAAACAGCATCAGCTGCCGATCCGGGAACACGACCCCGCCGCTCTTCAGCACCACGCCCAGCCGGTCCCCGTCGCCGTCGAAGGCGAGCCCCAGCTCGGCATCGGTGTCTTTCAGCGTGTGGATGACGTCCTGAAGATTCTCGAGCTTCGAGGGATCCGGGTGGTGGTTGGGGAAGTTGCCGTCGACCTCGCAGAAGAGTTCCGCCACCTCGCAGCCCAAGCGCCGGAACAGGCGCGGCGCGATCTCGCCCGCCACGCCGTTGCCGCAGTCGATCACGATCTTCATCGGGCGCGTGAGCTTCACGTCGGAAACGACGCGCTCGATGTAGCGCTCGCGCACGTCCGCCGCGCGCAGCGCGCCGGCGCCGTCCACCAGATCGTTGCGCTCGATGCGGCGGCGCAGGCCCTGGATCAGATCGCCGAACAGCGTCTCGCCGCCGAGCACCATCTTCAGGCCGTTGTACTCCGGCGGATTGTGGCTGCCGGTGACGCTCACGCAACTGTTGCAGCCCAGCTCGTGCGCGGCGAAATAGGTCAGCGGAGTCGGCACGCAGCCGATGTCGATCACGTCGATGCCCGCGGCTCGGATGCCGTCGCTGACCGCGCCGGCCAGGCGTGGGCCGGACAGCCGCCCGTCGC
>CAZTPK010000123.1:0-6036 GCA_964614765.1 uncultured Gammaproteobacteria bacterium | reverse complement strand
CGCGGCGGATTGGCCTCGTTGAAGAAGTAGCCGAGCACCACCGGGTACTTCTTCATCGTCTCGGCCAGCACGGCATCGCCATCCAGCGACGGGCGCAGGCGGGCCAGCGTCTCTCCGAACTCCGGCACGGTCTTCAGCTCGCCCTCGGCCAGGCCCTCCAGCACGTGCAGGCCGGAGCTGTGATCCGGCTCCGCGAAGACCACGTCGAAGGCGACCAGCCGAACCCGGTACTTCTCGAACAACTGCTCGAGCATCGCCGCGATCCGCTGCCGCGGCCACGGCCACCGCCCCTCCACGGCGAGGCTCTTCTCGTCGATGTCGATGATGACGATGCGCGGGTCCACCGTGCGCGGCATGCTGAGGGCGAGGCGGGCGTCGTAGGCGACGTGCTCCAGCTTGTCAATCAGGCCCCAGCGGAAGCGGCCGCCCTCCTCGTCGCGCGCGTGCAGGAGGAATATGGCGAGCGTGGCGAGGCTCGCGATCATGCGCACACGGTGGCGCCTGAACTTGGCGAGGAATTCCTTCACGGCAGCCGGCCGGTCGCGGGCGCGCGCACCGCGGCCCGCGCGTCGGCGAGAAACTGCTCGAACAACGAGTTCAGGGCGGCGTCCATCGCCGCCACCACGCTGGCCACGTCCTTGCCCGCAGCCGGCTGGTCACGCCGATAGTCGCGCAGCATCAGCACCTCTCCGTCATTCCCCAACAGTTGCAGCTCCAGGGCGACACGCGCCGTCACCGAATCCGCGCCGATGATGTGCTCGAAGCGACGGATGCGCCCGCGTACGACCATCGCCGGCGCCTGATCGGCGCGGCCCGCGACCCACGGCGCGGCATGGGCGGCGCGCAGGTGCAGCACGAGCTGCTCGCGCAGCAGCCGCGGCGGGGATTCCTGCCAGTGGTGATGATGGTACTGCTTCAGCGTCAGGTTGGCCGCGTCCTCGCTGAAAAGCAGCGGCCGCTCCCGGTAAAGGGCGTCGGCCTCGAATGCCTCCACGAGTATGCCGCCGTCGGCGAGCGGCGGTCCAGCGCCGGCATCGATGCGCGGCGCCGCCAGGCGATAGTAGGTGTCGGTGGGGATCGGCGCGCCGCGGCCGCAGCCCCCGAGCATTCCGGCCACCAGCAGCATGGGAAAGATGGCCCGTGCGGACGCGATCATCCGGTTCCTCAATTGTTGTTATTCCCCGCCGGCAGCGGATCCTGCGTCGTTTCGCCGCGGAAGAGCACGCTCGGGTTCTCGCGCACCTCGCGGGTGAACTCCTGCATGTTGCGGCCGCTGCCTTCCAGATAATGCACGATCGTGTCGATGTTGTCTGCCACCACCTCGATGCTGCCGCGCAATTCGCGCATCGTGACCGAGGCGTCGCCGACGGTCCGGTTGATGCCCTCCCTGTTCTCCCTGACCAGCGCGTCCATGGCGAGAAACAGCTCGTGCATCTGCCTGCGGGACTCCTCGATGCGGCCCATCAGCTCGGTCAGTTGCGCCGAGCCCTTGTCGGCGTTGGTCAGTATGGAGGCGATGTGCCGGCGGTTCTCGGCATTGACCGTCAGCAGCAGCGCCTCGGCGCTGGCGTCGAGCTTCCTGACCACCTTCTTGAGCTCGTCGAACAGCTCCGGATCGTCCACCCGCTGACGCAGGCTCGCGAGCAGCGGCCGCAGCTGCTCCTTCGACAGCGACTCGTACTCGAGGCTGAGCGCGGTGATCCGGTCGTTGAGACTCTGCAGCAGCGGCTGTCCCTCGCTGGTGAGCTTCCTGAATTCCGCCGCCGCCTCGTTGAGCGCGGAGAACATGTCCGCCTGCTCCACGCCGTCGAGCTCCTCGCCGGGCTTCATCCATCCCGGTCCCTTGCCCTCGCGGATGTCGATCACCGCGGGCGCCAGGGGCCCCGGAAGCATGATGACCGCGGCGCTGCCGACCGGCATTTTCCAGTCCCTGGTGACGCTGAACTCGACGCGATACTTGACGGAGCTGTCGGTGACGACCGGCTGCACCGATTCGACCTGACCCACGGGAAAGCCCTTGTAGTAGGTCACGGTCCCGTACTTGATGCCGCCGACGTTGTCGAACATCGCGTAGTAGCGATCCGTCGGTCCGGTGCTGCCGGTGAGCCGGTACAGAGCCCACAGGAATGCCACGCCGACGGCCAGCACGAACACGCCCACCGCGAGGTAATTGATATTATCGCGCCGCATGCCTTTCCCCCACCCTCTCCGTCGCGATCGTCCGCGGCGCCCTCTCCGGGGAGCGCTTCGAGTACGACGGAAGTCCGGCGCGCGCCGCAGCCACCGCCTCTGCTATGAATTCCCGCGTCAGCCGCCGGTCAGTCGCTGCAGGTAATCCTCCGCATCGACCTCCGGGCGGCGCGGTCTGCGGTTGAGCAGGTCCTGGACCCGCGGATGCGGGCAGTTCTGCACCTCCGCGACGGTGCCGGTCATGAGGATGCGGCCGTGATCGAGCACCGTGATGCGATCGGCGATCTTGAAGGCGCTCTCCAGCTCATGGGTCACCACCACGATGCTCATGTTCATCGCCTCGCGCAGCCTCAGGATCATCTCGTCGAGCTCGGCCGAGACGACCGGGTCCAGCCCGGCGGAGGGTTCGTCGAAAAAGAGCAATTTCGGGTCCATGATGACCGCCCTGGCCACGGCGGCGCGCTTGATCATGCCGCCGGAGAGCTGCGCGGGCATCAGGTGCTCGAAGCCGGCGAGGTTCACCACCTCGAGCTTCAGCCGCACCATGATGTCCATGGTGGTCTCGTCGAGGCGCGCGTGCTCCCGCAGCGGCAGCTTGATGTTCTCGCCGACGCTCATCGAACTGAACAGCGCCCCGCCCTGGAAGGCCACGCCTATCTTCCGGCGCAGCTCGTGCATCTGCGCCGCGGAGGCCGTGGCGACGTCGACGCCGAGCAGTCGGACCCTGCCGCGGGTGGGCACATTGAGTCCGAGCAGATGGCGCAGCAGCGTGCTCTTGCCGGAGCCGCTGCCGCCCATGATGATGCGGATCTCCCCGGGCTCGACGTGGAAATCGATGCTGTCGAGGATCTTGCGCGAACCGTAATGGGCGGTCAGTTCGCTGACCTCGATGACGGGCTGGGTCTCGGTCGTGGTCACGGTGGCTCAGCGATTCAGGAAGTAGGTGAACAGCATGTCGGCCACGACGATGTATGAGATCGACAGCACCACCGCGCGGGTGGTGGCGCGCCCAACCCCCTCGGCGCCGCCGGTGACCTGGAAGCCGTTGCTCACGCCGATCACCGTGATGATCGTGGCGAACACCAGGCTCTTGATCAGCCCCTGCCGCACGTCATCGAACACCAGCGAGCTCAGCGTGCGGTCGAGGTAGGCGGAGTAGGAAAGGCCGAGCTCGAGATTCGTGAACACCGCCCCGCCGAACAGGGCGGCGAAGTCGGCGATGAGGGTCAGCGACGGCACCATCACCATCATGGCCGCGAGCACCGGCGCGGCGAGGTAGCGGACCGGGTTGATGCTCATGACCCGCAGCGCATCGATCTCCTGGGAGACCTGCATGGTGCCGATGCGCGCGGCCAGCGCCGAACCGGAGCGGCCGGCGACCACGATCGCGGTGATCAACGCGGCGAACTCGCGCGTGACCGACAGCGCGATGCCCATCACGACCTGCTCCTCGGCGCCGAAGGTCTTAAGCGTCGCAATGCCCTGGATGGCGAGCATGACGCCTATGGTGAACGCGAGGATGGTGACGATGGGCGTGGCGGCGATGCCGATGGTCACCATCTGCGCGGCCATCGCCGAGATTCGAACCGGCTGCTTCTTCATCCAGCCGAACAGCAGCCAGTACAGGCTCTCGAGCCACAGCAGGAAGTAGTAGCCGAACTCCTCGACGGCGGCGACCGCGGCCCGTCCGAGGTGCTCGATGAGGACCACCGAGGATTGCCCGGCCGCGTCAGCCATCCGCCCGGATGCGCTCGTCGAGCGTCGCATGAATGGGAAAGACCTTGTCCAGGCGCGCCAGCTTCAACACGCTGAGCGCAGCCTCGCTCACGCCGATCAGGCCGAACCGCAGCTTTTTCTTCTTCGCCGTCTGGTAGCCCTCGACCAGGCTCGCCACGCCGGAGCTGTCTATGTAGGTGACGCGCGAGAGATCCACCAGGACGTTTCGCGACTGCGCCAGGCAGCCGAGTATGGCGGAGCGCGCCTCCGGCGAGGCGGACAGGTCCACGTCGCCGGTCAGCTCAACGACCGCATAGCCACTGTCATCGCGCACCGCATAGCTCATCTCAACGCTCTCCCGCCGCACTCAGCCGGAAACGACCTGCCTGCCGCCATCAGCCGATGCGCTTCTTCATGTGCAGGAAATTCCCGGCATTGCCCTGCACGTGACCATAAGCGCACTCATCCATGATCTCACGGATAAACAGCGTTCCAAGACCTCCGGGCTTAATCTCGCGCGGATCGCGCGGACCTATCGAGGTGAGATCCACGGGCTCGGCGAAGTCCCGCAGATGAAACTCGAGTTCCCGGCCATTATTGAAGATCTCGAGGATGATTTCACCTGCGCGGAATGATGTTGCTGCAGGCCTCGTTGACGGCGAGCACGATCTGGCTGACGACCTGCTCGCAGCAGCCGCCGCGCTCGCAGGCCTCGCGCACGTGCTCGCGCACCTTGCGCAGGATGCGCGGGTCGGCCGGAAACTTGACCTTCAGGAGTCGCTGTCCGGTCATCGAAGGTCCCGCTCAATCAGCATCAGCGTTATGTCGTCGCGCTGCCGATGGCCCCTGCCGCGCAGGGCCGCCGCCAGCTCCTCGAGGCGGGCACGCGGTGCCAGCGCAGCCACCGAATCGATGAGCCCCCGCAGCCCCGCGGCGCCGAGGATCCGGCCGCCGCCGTCCGGCGATTCGGTCACGCCGTCCGTGTAAATGTACAGGCTGCCGCCGGCGAGCGGGAAGCGGGTGCAGCGAAACTCGGCCTCGGGCACCACGCCGAGCGGCGGGCCTTCCGCGGGCAGCTCGCGGAACACGCCGTCGGCACCGCGGTAAAGCGCCGGCAGATGGCCGGCGTTGGCCAATACGATCTCGTCGCGCGGCAGGTCGATGAAGCCGGTGACCACGGTGACGAACATCCCGTGGGAGGAGGTCTCGTAGAGCTCATGGTTGACGCGGCTGAGCAGACTGCCGAGATCGTCGGTGGTCTTGGCCAGGCAGTGCAGCAGGCCGGTCGTCTTCGCCATCCACAGCGCGGTGTTCATGCCCTTGCCGGAGACGTCGGCGATATTGAAGTAGACCCGGGAGTCTCCCAGCGCGAAATAGTCGTAGAAGTCGCCCGAGACCTCGCGCGCCGGTATGTTGATGGCGACGACCGGAAGCCGCTCGAGGTGCGCGGGCCCGGGCAGCAGGTTCACCTGCACCTCGCGCACCAACTCCAGCTCCCTGCGCACGCGCTCCTGGTCGACCAGCCTGGCGGCCATCCGGGCGTTGTGGATGGCGAGCGCCGCCGCCGAGGCGAGCGCGGTGGCCAGGTGCCGGTCCTCCTCCTCGAACTGGCAGTCGGCGGTGCGCTTGTTGATGAGCTCCAGCGCGCCGATGCACTGCCCTCGCACGACCAGCGGTGCGCAGAGTATCGAGCGGGTGAGAAAGCCGGTGCCGGCGTCGATGGCGGGGTTGAACTGCGATTCGTCCTGCGCGTTGCGGACGATCTGCGTGCGGCGCTCCGCCACCGTCCGCCCGACGATGCCCTCGCCCGCGGGAATGCGCAGCCCGGTGATGTCCACCGGACCGGCGCACTGCTGGCAGACCAGCTCGGTGTTGTCGTTCTCGAGCAGGAAGATCGAACCGGCGTCGGCGTTCATCTGCTCGATGAAGGTCGCGATCGCGCTGCGCAGCGTCTCCTGCAGGTTCAGCGACGCGGCGAACTCCTGTATGGCCTCGGCCAGCACGCGCACCTGCCGCTCGATGGCGCGCTCCTGGCGCGGCAAGGTCCGGTCGGGATCGACGGGGAGATTCATCGCGACAATCGTCGGTTGAGACACTCCATGTACGCGGCTTCGTGGGGCGCTGCGTTGT
>CAZTPK010000122.1:0-6055 GCA_964614765.1 uncultured Gammaproteobacteria bacterium | reverse complement strand
GCCATACCCTCTCGCATTGCCAGCTCCGCCCCTCGGTCACTGCCCAGCACCAGCAGCGCTGTGGACCAGGCATCGGCCTCGATGACGGTGTCGGCTACGACCGCAACGGCCACGGTGCTATGTCTGACCGGAGCGCCGGTGGAAGGGTCGATCTCGTGCGAGTATCGGATCCCATCATGCTCGAAATAATTCCTGTAACTGCCTGATGTTGATAGTCCTTTGCCATCAAGCTCAAGTGAAACATCCACTTCCTGCGGGCCATCCGTAGGCCGCTCGATCCCGACTTGCCATCCCTGTCCGTCCGGTCGCCGGCCACGGGCGTAGACCTCTCCGCCGAGCTCCACGAGGAAGGACTGAACGCCACGGCCGGACAGGAACCGGGCGATGCTGTCCACCGCGTAGCCCGGGGCGATGGCGCCCAGGTCGACCTCCAGCTCCGGAATGTCCTTTCTGATGGCGGGCGGCTCGGCACGTATCGACAGGTGCCCGAACCCCACGCGCGCCCTCGCAGCTGCGACCGTCTCGGCACTCGGTACCTTCGGCAGCACCGGCGCGCCGCTGCCGAAGCCCCAGAGATCGACGAGCGGCTTCACCGTCACGTCGAAGGCGCCACCGCTGCGGTGGCTCACCGTCCTCGCTGTCGCGAGCACCGTCGCCAGCTCCCGGGAGACCGGAAACCAATCGGTCGAGCGGCTGGCGTTGAATCGCGACAGTTCGGAGTCTTCCCGGTAGGTGGACATCTGCTGGTCCATCCGTGCCAGTATCGCGGCGATCCCGGCTTGCAGGCTCTCCCTGCGCGCCGCTACGGGACTGTTGGCAGCCACGTACTTCACCTGATACGTGGTGCCCATGGTTTCACCGGCGATCGATTCGATCGGGGCCTGATCCAGCGGCGGCCCGCAGGCGGCCGCCATCAGCACGCAACCGGGGCCGCAAACGAAGCGCGTCAGGCAGCGCATAATGAACCGGCCGCACCGCCACCAGTCTGAGCAAGGTAGACTGGTAACACCGCGCGCACGTGGCGGGATGGTTCGATCAGCACAAGCGTACAACACACGGAATCCCTCATCTGATGAATGATCACACCACTCCGGCGCCGGCCGACTCCGTCCGGACCGCGGTCAGCGGTCTGAAGGAGTTTATCGAATCCCGCATCATCGGGCAGGAAGGCTTGGTCGAGGCCCTGCTGATAGCGCTGCTGGCCGACGGCCATCTCCTGGTCGAGGGCGCGCCCGGTCTGGCTAAGACGCGCGCGGTGCGAGTGCTCGCGGACGGTATCGACGCGTCCTTTCATCGCATACAGTTCACTCCCGACCTGCTTCCGGCGGACCTGACGGGAACGGAGATCTACCGGCCGCAGGACGGGTCGTTCCGCTTCCAGCAGGGGCCGCTGTTTCACAACCTGGTGCTCGCCGACGAGATAAACCGGGCACCGGCCAAGGTGCAATCCGCACTGCTCGAGGCGATGGCCGAGCGCCAGATCACCGTGGGATTGCAGACCTATCACCTACCGGAGTTGTTCCTGGTGATGGCGACCCAGAACCCTCTCGAACAGGAGGGCACCTATCCGTTGCCGGAGGCACAGCTCGATCGTTTTTTGATGCACGTGCGCATCGACTACCCGGCCGCCGCGGACGAAAAGCGCATTCTGCAGCTGGCGCGCAGCGAGGCCGCCGAGGACTCAGGCGCCGGCTCTACGCCGCGCGTGCGCATCCCGCAGACGGCAGTGCTGCAGGCGCGGCGCGAGGTGCTGGGTGTTTACATGTCCGAGCCGCTGGAGCAGTACCTGCTGCAACTGGTGCTGGCCACGCGCAATCCGCAGGCCTACAGCGAGGAGATCGGCCGCTGGCTGCAGTACGGCGCGAGCCCGCGCGGCAGCATCGCCCTGGACCGCTGCGCGCGTGCGCGGGCATGGCTGCGCGGCCGCGATTACGCGACGCCGGACGACATTCAGGCCGTGGCCGTCGACGTGCTGCGGCATCGACTCATACTCAGCTACGAGGCGGAAGCCGACGGGATCACCGCCGATCGCGTTGTCGGCGAACTGCTGTCGCTGGTGGCCGTTCCATGAGGCGGGAGCGGTGATGACGGGCCTGCGGTCGGTGTTCGTCCCGATGCGTCGTGCAGGCACGACGCCCGGGGGCAGGGCCCGCTCCGACGCTTCGAGCGTGGCGCGGGTCACGCTCGCCGATCTGGTGCGGCTGGCGCCACAGGCGAAACAGCTCGAACTCTGGCAGACGCGGCGCGACGTGGACGATGGCGGTGCGCATCATACGATGTTCAAGGGGCGCGGCATGGAGTTCGCCGAGACCCGCCCCTACCAGCCGGGCGACGACATCAGGCATATCGACTGGCGCGTTACGGCGCGCTCGGGGCGCGCGCACACGAAGCTCTTCCGCGAGGAACGCGAACGGCCGGTGCTCGTGTGGGTGGACTGCCGGCCGCACATGCAATTCGCCACCCGCGGCAGCTTCAAGAGTGTACTGGCCGCGCGGCTCACCGCCCTGGTCGCTTGGGCGGCCCACGCCCATGGCGATCGCGTCGGCGGCAACGTGATCAGCGCCGCGCGGGCCTGCGCGCAGGAGCCGCGTCGCGGCCGACACAATGTCCTGAGGCTGCTGCGAGCGCTGGAATTCGCTTGCACGCCGACGGACCCCGAAGCCGGTTCGATGACCGAGGCGGCGGAGGAATCGCTGGCATCGCTGCGTCGGACCGTGCGCCCGGGCACGATCGTGTTTCTCATCGGAGATTTCCACGATCTCGAGGGCGCGGTGAAGGACCTGGTCGCCCAGATCGGCGTGCACAGCGACGTGACCCTTTGCTGCCTGCACGATCCGCTGGAGGCCGAACTGCCGCCAGCGGGCATCTACCCGGTGAGCTCGCCGCACGGCGAGGTTGCGAATCTCGACACGGCCAACACGGCATGGCGTGCGGAGTACGCGCGCCGCTTTCAGCATCGAATGCAGGCGTTGCGCGACGCCACGCGCCGTCACCGGGCTCGGTTCCTCAGCGTCGGCACCGCCGAGGATCCATTGCTGGCACTGCGCGCGATCGCAGGCACGGTGCCGGCGCGGACCGCGAGCTGAGCGCGGGGCGCATCGCCATGGACCCGCGGACCATCCCGCTGCACGACATACACCTGCCGCCGCCGGTGGGCTGGTGGCCGCCCGCGCCGGGCTGGTGGGCCCTGGGCGTGCTCGTGGTGACGGCCCTTGCACTGGCAATGCGGGCACTGCGCCGTTCGACGCCGGCGCGGCGTCATGCCGACATGGTTGCCGAGGTCTGGCGGACCTGGCCGGGACTGCAGAGGACGCTTGCGGACCCGCAGGCGATGGCCGATGGCCTGCGAGAGCTGTCGACATTGATCCGCCGCGTCGCGTTGACGCTGCACGCCCGCGGCGAGGTGGCCGGTCTGACCGGGCAGAGATGGTTGCAGTTTCTCGATGCGCCGCTGGGAGGAACGGAGTTCAGCCACGGACCCGGCCGCCTCCTGATCCAGGGGCCGTATCAGCCCGGGATCGCGGAGATCGAGCCGGGCGAGGTCGAACGCTGCGCGCGGCTCTGCGAGCGCTGGCTGAAGGTCGTGCTCGACGCCGGCAGGGCGGGACGCTGACGGTGCTCCAGTTCGAATGGCCGTGGGTACTGCTGGCGTTGCCGCTGCCGTGGCTCGTCCGCCGCCTGCTTTCGCCCGTCCGGCGCCCCGCCGGCGTCGCCCTGCGCGTGCCGTTCTTTGCGCGCATGATGTCGGCCCCGGCGACCGCCGCGACGCCGGGGACGCGCGCGCTCTGGATTGCCTCGGCAGCCTGGCTGCTGCTCGTCGCCGCCGCCGCGCGCCCGCAATGGCTCGGCGAACCGGAGGCCGTGCCGATGAGCGGTCGCGACATCATGCTCGCGGTGGATCTCTCCCGCAGCATGCAGCAGACCGACTTCGAGGTGGGCGGCGAACTCATCGACCGGCTCACCGCGGTCAAGCTGGTCGCGCTGGACTTCATCGAGCGCCGAGTCGGGGATCGCATCGGCCTCATCCTGTTCGGCGAGCGCGCCTACCTGCAGGCGCCGCTCACCTTCGACCGGACCACCGTGCAGACGCTTCTGAAGGAGGCGGTGCTGGGGCTGGCCGGCGATGCCACG
This sequence comes from uncultured Gammaproteobacteria bacterium, assembly GCA_964614765.1. GTDB lineage: Bacteria > Pseudomonadota > Gammaproteobacteria > JAJPIJ01 > JAJPIJ01 > JAJVHZ01. The sequence continues at coordinate 1,924 of CAZTPK010000122.1, read as the reverse complement.
GCCATGGGCGACGCCATCGGCATCGCCGTCAAGCGCCTGCGCGGGGACCGCGTTCAGAACCGCGTCCTCATACTGCTCACCGACGGAGCCAATACGGCCGGGGAGATCGAGCCCCTGAAGGCCGCGGAGCTGGCGGCCAAGGCGGGCCTGAGAATACATACCATCGGCATCGGCGCGGACGAGACCCGGATTAGGCAACTGTTCGGCACCTACCGCACCAATCCCAAGCTCGATCTCGACGAGGCGACCCTGAAGGCGATCGCGGAGCGGACCGGCGGGCGCTACTTCCGCGCGCGCGACAGCGCCGAGCTCAACGAGATCTACGCGCTCATCGATCAGATCGAGCCGATCGAACAGGACCCGCGCCGGTTCCGCCCGATAGCGTCGCTGTACCCCTGGCCGCTCGGCGCCGCGCTGCTGCTGGGCGCGTGGCTGGTACTCCGCGGGCGCATGGGCGCCGGCGCGGCAGCGGCTGCATGAGCGTGGCGGAATTCCATTTCCTGCGGCCGCTGTGGCTGCTGGCCCTGCCGGCGCTGGCGGCCGTGGTCTGGCTGTTGCGCGGCCGCGCGGTCGAGGATACGCCTTGGCGCCGGGTCGTTGACGCCGCGCTGCTTCCACACGTGCTCGCGCAACCGGGGTCGGCCGCGACGCGACCAATGCGACGGGTTCGCGGGCTGCTGATCGCCGCATACGTACTGGCCGTGCTCGCGCTTGCCGGGCCGGCATGGAAACGGCTGCCGCAACCCGTCTTCCAGGACCGCTCGGCGCTGGTGATCATGCTGGACCTGTCGCGGTCGATGGATGCTCAGGACCTGCGGCCGAGCAGGCTCGCTCGCGCCCGTTACAAGGTGGCCGATCTGCTGGCGCAACGCCGTGCCGGCATGACCGCGCTGGTGGTGTATGCGCAGGATGCCTACGGCGTCGTCCCGTTGACCGAGGATACGGCGACCATCCTGAGCCAGCTGCCCGTGCTCGAGCCCGGCCTCATGCCGGCACAGGGCAGCCGGCCGGAACGCGCCATCGCGCTTGGACTCGAGCTGCTCCGGCAGGGCGGAATGCGACGCGGCGACTTGCTATTGATCACCGATTCCGTCACCGCGGCACAGGCCGAGCAGATCGCGCGTGAGTTGGAGTCCGACGACCATCGACTCTCGATATTGGCGATGGGCACCGTCGCCGGCGCGCCAATCCCACGGCCCGGGGGCGGTTTCTTCGAGTCCGACGACGGCAAGCCCGTGGTGGCGAGGCTGGATCCGGCGCCGATGCAGGCGCTCGCCGGTCGCCAGGGCGGACGCTTCCTCATCGCCGGCAGCGACGACGAAGACGTGGAGTCCCTGGTGCGCCTTTTCGCCACGCGGGTCAGCACCGACACTGCGGCCACGTCCGACGTCACCTCCGAGCGCTGGCGTGAAGAGGGACCCTGGTTGCTGCTGCCCCTCATCCCGCTGGCGGCCCTGCTGTTCCGGCGCGGACTCATCGCCTTGGTTTTCGTCACGGTGCTGCCGTGGCCCGGGACGGCCAAGGCGTGGCAGTGGGACGATCTCTGGCACCGGCCCGACCAGCAGGCCGCCGCGGCACTCGAGCGCGGCGAGAACGCGCGCGCCGCCGAACTGTTCGAAGACCGCCGCTGGGCGGCGGCAGCGCGTTACCGCGCCGAGGACTTTGCCGGGGCGGTAGAGACGCTGCAGGGTCTCGACGGCAGCGACGATCACTACAACCGCGGCAACGGTCTGGTGCGCCAAGGCAGGTACGAGGACGCCATCGCCGCCTACGAGCGGGCGCTCGCCCTGGACCCCGGCAATGACGACGCGCGCCACAATCGCGATCTCATCCGCCAATTGTTGCAGCAGTCGGCGAGCCAGGGCGGCGGTGAAAGCGGCCGGCAAAGTGAGGGCGGGCAGTCCTCGCCGCCGCAGGGTGGCGA
>CAZTPK010000121.1:0-6146 GCA_964614765.1 uncultured Gammaproteobacteria bacterium | reverse complement strand
GCTCGACGTTCGCCGCCGTGATCTCGATGCGGCCGGCAGAGCGCTCGATGCCGCCGCCGCCAATCTCGCCGGTCGCGAGAAGGTCATCGCCGAGCTGGGCAGGGCCGGCGTCGACGTCGAGCGGCGGCGGTACGCCGAGGCGGAGGCGAAGGTACGGAGGCACGACGGCGAGGCAACGCGCTACCCCGAGGTGAAGCTGTTCCAATCGTGGCTGGCGTCGTTCGCGGGCCGGCACGAAGAGGCGCTAGGGATCGCCCGCGACGGCGAGGCATCCTTCGCGCACGACCCCCGTTTTCCCGCGCTGTACGCCTACGTCGCCTTTCTGCTCGGGCAGCCCGGGGAGATGAAGGCGGGCATCGATCGCGCCCTGGCCATCGATCCGGAAATGCCGTTCGCGTGGTACGTGCAGGGGCTTTATCACCACTATGCCGAACCCGACGCGGCCGCCGCGCGCGCGGCCTATGCGCGCGCCGTGAAGTCGAATCCGAACCACACGGCGAGCTGGAACAATCTCGCCCTGGTCGACTTCGACCGCGGCGACTACAAGGCCACGCAGATCGCGATGCAGGAGGCCCTGCGCTCGGATCCGCGCAGTCCGATCACGAAGTCCAACTACGGCTTCATCCTCGCCTTCCTCGACCGCCTCGACGACGCCGAGGCCCAGTTCCGCGAGGCCTCGCGCCTGGACCCGGCACAGCCCTACAGCCAGGTCGGCCTGGGATTCCTCGACCTGTTCCGCGGCGATCCGGACTCCGCAGCCGGGGAGTTTCTCGCCGCCGGCGCCATCGACCCGGAGCTGCCGGGAGTCAATCGCAATCTCGCCGCGGCCTACTACCAGACGGGGCGCTTCGAGGACGCGAAGAAGGAGCTCGACACCGCGCGCCGGTTCGACCCCGACGACCCCATCCCCGATGTCATGGGATCGATCATGGCGGTCGACCAGTACGAGGCGGGCGAGGCCATACGCTACGCGCGCGAAGGCTTCCAGAAGACGCTGCGCAGCGAATCCTTCGCGGTGGAGACGCTGGCCAACGCGCGCAGCGGCAGCGCCACGCTCGGCAATGCGTACACCAACCTCGGCCTGTACGAATGGGGCGGCTACTACACCCTGCTCGCCTTCGATCCGTACCTGGCCAACGGCTATTTCTATCTCTCGCAGGACAACCAGTTCGCCTCGGAGGACGCGCGGCTCGGGTCCAACCGCCAGGGCCTGCTGCTGGATCCCACGGCGATCTCCTTCCCGACGCGCTACTACGAGCCGTTCCGCCAGCCGCGCAACGACCTGAGCGCCGGCGCGACGATCGGCTCCAACGGCGGGGCAGCCAACTACACCGCCCGCGCCACCTCGCAGGGCTATCTGCGCACGCCGAATCCGCTTGCCTACTACGTCAGCGGCTCGCGCACCGACGACGACGGCTACCGCGACAATGCCGACTTCACCAACGAGTCGGTGTTCATCGGCCTGGGGTCGACGCTGGACGAGCGCAAGCACAACCTGCTGTTCATCCTCGATGCGCAGCGTTTCGACAATGGCACGCGCGATACCGACAACGATCGCGACGATCGCGCGCTCGACGAGTTCATCTTCGCCTCGCTCGGCTACCAGCACCGCTTCAGCTTCGACAACCGGCTGATGGTGCGTGTGTTCGGGGGCACCGAGCACGGCGAGGGCCGCACCTACAACAACCTCGACTTTCCCATCGATCCGAATTTCACCTGCACCCTGCCCTGCAACTCGGAGGTCGATACCGAGAACACCTACTTCCAGTTCCAGCTGCGCCACCTGCTCGACATCGGCCCGGTCGAATTCACCTGGGGCGCAGAGTGGTACGACGCCAACGGCAGCACGAACATCAACACCGTGGCCTTCACCGGCTTCGGTCCGGCATTCTTCACCGAGCTATCGAGCCGCGACGTCAGCGCCCAGACGCTTTATGTGCGGGGGCGGTGGAGGATCAATCCCGACCTGTGGCTGGACGCGGGCGCGTTCGGGCGCCGTCTCGAGGTCAAGGACGTGGATCCCGATCTCTTCGGTACGCGCTTCACCGGCTCCACGGAGGAGGAACAGATCGATCCGCGCCTGGGCCTGGCGTGGCGGGTGACCGACAGTCACTGGCTGCGCGCGGCGGCCCAACGCAAGCTGCTCTTCCCGCAGCGGGCCTCCGAGACGCTCGCGCCCGTGGATACCGTGGGCTTCGTGGTCGAGGATCAGTTCTTCACCTTCTTCGAGGGCGGGCCGAGCGTGGACGACTACCAGGTCCGCTGGGAGGCGGAGTGGACGCCGCGGTTCTTCACCTTCGCCGGCTACGGCCACAGCGAGCTGCAGGACTTCTCCCGCTCCGGGTTCGACTATGAGGAGGGGGAGATCGACATCGCGCGCGTCGGCACCAACATCTGGCTGGGCGAGCGCTGGGGATTGCGCGGCCAGTATCTGCGCCTGTGGAGCGAGGACCCGGCCGACGGCCTGGATCTGCCGCTCATCCAGGAGAGCCAGGCCGATCTCAGCCTGACCTGGGTGCACCCGCGGCACGTGCGCGCCAGCGTGTTCGCGAGCTACGTCGGGGAGCGTTGGGACGATCCGCTCAACACCGTGCGGCTGGACGGCTACTGGCTCACCGGCATCACGGCGACCTGGGAGCCGATGCGCAAGCATTGGTACTTCAATGTGACGGTCAGCGATCTCCTCGACGAGCAGCCGGAATTCACCGGCGGCTTCCCGACGCCCGGCCGCAGCGTCTTTCTCAGCGCCGAATACCGCTTCGGCAACGACGCTGTCGATCGCGAGACGACCGGCGCGCCGGCGTTCACCGAGACGGGCCCGCTGGACGCTTACGCGGGCGGCGGCGCGGCAGCGGCAGTGACCGGATCCGGCGCGGGTGGCGACGACGGGCGCTGGTCGCTGGTCGGACGCACGGCGCGCACGGAGTTCGGGATCGACCTCTCCGCCGGCTACCGCGAGGACAGCCTGGACTGGAACATCGCCAGCGATCCGAGCGGCACCGCCACGCCCAACATCCTCTCGGAGCTGACCTGGGAGGATCTGCAGATTGCCATGTTCCGCGCCGATGCCTGGGCCGCCTTCCGCCCGGGGCTCTACCTGACCGGCATGTTCGCCTACGGCGGGATCGTCGACGGCGAGAATCGCGATTCGGATTACGCCGGCGACGATCGCACCGGGGAGTTCTCCCGCTCGCTGGCGCAGACCGAAGACGACGAGGTGCGCGACGCGAGCGGCGGCGTCGGCTGGCGCCTGCGCATCTACGACACGCCCGCCGCGGGTCGCGGCTACCTCATCCCGCTCGCCGGCTATTCGCATCACGTGCAGAGTCTGCGCGACACCGACGCGATCCAGGTGGTCGGCGGCAGCGGACCGATCCCGGGCCTGGACAGCACCTACGAGGCGGAATGGAACGGCCCGTGGGTCGGCATGCGCGCCAGCATGGAGCTTCCCCGCAATCTGCAGTTTTTCGCGACCGGCGAGTACCACTGGGCCGATGTCCACGGGGAGGCGAACTGGAACCTGCGCGAGGCGTTCGTGCACCCGAGGAGCTTCGAGCAGGACGCCGATGCCAACGGCTGGGTCGTCTCCGTCGGCGCCGACTGGTTCCCCGGCCTGCTCAATCGCCGCGGCACGACGCGCGAGGGCGGACGCTGGTATCTGCAGGCGCGCGGTACCTGGCAGGACTGGTCCGCCGACGCCGGCACCGATCGCGTCTACTTCTCCGACGGCACGAGCGTGGACACCCGTCTGAACGAGGTGAACTGGAGCAGCTGGTCGGCGACGCTGGGCATCGGCCTGCGTTTCTGAGCGCTGGCGCCAGCGTGAGCAGCAGGACGGTTTCGCTGGTGTTGGGCAGCGGCGGCGCGCGCGGCCTCGCGCACATCGGCGTGATCGACTGCATCCAGCAGCACGGCTACGAGATCCGCTCCGTCGCCGGCGCCTCGATGGGGGCGCTGATCGGCGGCATCTACGCCGCGCGCAAGCTCGAGGTCTACCGGAACTGGGTCTGCGCCCTGACCCGCCGCGACGTACTGCGCCTGCTCGACCTCGCCTTCGTATGGAGCGGCCTGTTCAAGGGCGAACGCATCATCGACCTGCTGCGTCAGCTCGTCGGCGATCGCAACATCGAGGATCTCCCAATCCCCTTCACGGCGGTGGCGACCGATCTCGATTCCGGCAAGGAGGTCTGGTTCAGGCGCGGCCGCCTGTTCGACGCCATACGCGCGTCCATGGCGATACCGACCGTGTTCACCCCGCACGAGTACGAGGGCCGCGTGCTCGTCGACGGCGGCCTCACCAATCCGGTGCCGATCGCGCCGACGCTGCAGGATCTCACCGACCTGATCATCGCGGTCAACCTCGGCGGCAAGGCCGAGCAAATGCCGCAAGCCGCCCCTGACGAGGCGCCGCCGGGCGGAGTGCTCGACCAGTACAGCCGCGCGGTGGCGAAATTCCTGAACGACATCCACCCCGGCGAGAGCGAAGCGCCGGCGCCCGGACTCTTCGACGTGGCCGGCCGGTCGCTGGATATCATGCAGAGCACCGTGGCGAGGCTGAAGCTCGCCGCCCACGCGCCCGACCTGCTGATCGAGATCCCCCGCAATGCCTGCGGCATGCTGGAGTTCCACCGCGCCCGCGAGATGATCGACCTGGGATTCCGCAGGACGGCGGCGGTGCTGGAGGCGATCCCGCAGCCCCAGCCGGGCAGGGGCACGGGATCCAGCCGGGCATAGTCCGCGAAAAGCGCCAGGGCCGGCGCCGGGGTTCTCCGCAATGCGCCGGTCCGCAATCCGCGGCCATACTTCGGAAAAAGAGAATTCGCCGAATCCTGTTCTGCTGTTAATTTTCCTCGCGATTCAACGAATGGTCGGCGGCGGCGTCTTCCCGTCTGTGCACACGGACCGAGGCCGCCAGCCGTGGACAGATCCCGATGATTACCGACAGCGACATCGAGTCCTACTGGGAAGAGGCCGACACGCCCGAGCACGCCCTGGCACGTCTCTACGCCGGCAACCGACGCTTCGTCGCCGGCAACATACTCGCGCCACGCCGCAACATCGAGCACCTCAAACAGGTCGCCGGCGGGCAGCGCCCGTTCGCCGCCTTCCTCGGCTGCGCCGATTCGCGCGTGCCGGTGGAGATCATCTTCGACCAGGGATTCGGCGACATCTTCGTGGCGAGGGTGGCCGGCAACATCGCCACCGCCGAGCTGGTGGGATCGCTGGAGTTCGCCAGCGAGGTGCTCGGGGTGAAGGTCATCTACGTGCTCGGCCACACCGCCTGCGGCGCGGTGACCGCGACCGTCAAGGGCGAGGAGGTGCCCGGCCTCATCAGCTCGCTCTTCTACCACATCAAACCGGCCGTGCGCACGGCACGCGGGGATCTCGAGCGATCCATCGTCGAAAACACCCGCATCCAGGCGCAGCTGCTAGCCGAGACGTCGCCGGTGATCGCCAAACGCGTGCGCGCCGGGCTGCTGGTGGTCGCCGCCGGCGTCTACGATCTGGCCAGCGGCCTGGTAACCCCCATCGATCTCGACTGAGGCCGGCAGGGCGCCGCCGCGCGCCTTCGCGCGGCGATTTCGCCCGCGTGACGCCGCGCCGGATCCGCGCGGCCGGGTTGATTTTGCCACGTCGCGCGTTTATGTAGAGGGGCGGCATCACACAGGCACTCCGAGGAAAGGGCTTCGCTATGCGCCCCGGCGCACGCATCCAGGCAGCAGTGGAAGTCCTCGAGGAGGTCCTTCTACGCCACCGCCCCGCGGGCAATGCGCTGGCCGACTGGGGCAGGGGCCATCGGTTCGCGGGCTCCGGTGATCGCGCGGCCATCGGCAACATCGTCTTTGACGCACTCCGTCACAAGGCGTCGTGCGCTTACATCATGGAGAGCGAGACGGCGCGGGCGCTGGTGCTGTGCGCGGTGCACCGGCACGGCACTTCCATCGACGATCTGCAGCGGCTGTGCACCGGCGGGCACCACGAGCTGGAGCCGCTGAGCGCACAGGAGCTGGAGCGTTTGCGCCGCGGCAGCACGGCCGGCGCGCCGCCGCACGTCAGCGGCGACTACCCGGAGTGGATGACGCCGTCGCTCGCCCGCGTCTTCGGCGAGCGTGCGCCCGCGCAATGCGCCGCGCTGGCGGAGCGCG
>CAZTPK010000120.1:1663-6183 GCA_964614765.1 uncultured Gammaproteobacteria bacterium | reverse complement strand
GCCCAATAACGGCGAAGGAAGCGATGCGCCGACTGCTGGTGGAAGCCGATCTCGCCGCGTTCCCATCGCTCCAGCCAGAATCTCTCATGCATGCCGCGACACTCCGGTTGCGATCCCGCGCTGCCGACGACGCGACCGGCGCTCGCGGTCCTGGCGGAGGCGCCAGGGGCGGATCCGCGGCCGCCGCCGGCACAAACAAAAACCCCGCCATGAGGCGGGGTCTCAACTTTACTCTCTGCGTATGAACCCAGTAGTGCTGATTTTATGTATTAGGCAGCTTGGACGTTCTCGGCAGAGGGACCCTTCGGGGTTTGCTTGAGTTCGAAAGTGACCTGCTGGCCCTCACTCAACGTCCGGAAACCGGTGCCCTTGATGGCGGTGTGATGCACGAACACATCCTTGCCGCCATTGGACGGAGTAATGAAACCAAAGCCCTTTGCGTCATTGAACCACTTCACGGTGCCTGTCAGCATGAAACTTACCTCACGTTGTTGAACTGATCTGAAACGGCAGGTCGTACCTGACTAGAGCAATGACCGGGAGTGACTGCCGTTACAACGGAGGGACTTCCGAACATGACCGCAAGGACGCACTGCTAGGAAAAAAGATACACCAGTTATCGGGCTACTTCCACATTTTTTCCACGTGACTCGTTGATCGCCGCCCGGAAAGTCAGCGGGCCCCGACTGCGCCCCGGACGCCTTAAGTCCAGTCGATTTCGAATGCTCAGCCGATAACACATCGAAATTTTCGAATCCTGACGGGTCGATTTCTAGTCTCGGGGCGATAGCAGGCGGCTGTCTGGGCGGTCATACTTCACCTAGTCCAACCCGTGGAGGCCAAGAGCCATGGCAACCCCTTATCATCGCGCGACCGAGCGGGTCATCACCGCCCCGGCGCCGTCCGTCCTCAGCACCAACCGGGTGCTGCGTAATACCTACCTTCTGCTGGCACTGACGCTGGGCTTCAGCGCCGTAACCGCCGGGGTGGCGATGGCCGCCAACATGGGGTCGCTCGGCCTGCTGCCCACCCTGATCGGCTATTTCGGACTGCTGTTCCTCACGCAGTACCTGCGCAACAGCGCCTGGGGGCTGCTCGCCGTGTTCGCCCTGACGGGTTTCATGGGCCTGACGCTCGGACCCCTGCTCAACGCATACATGGGCGCGTTCGCCAACGGCCCGCAGCTCGTCGCGATGGCCTTCGGCGGCACCGCGGCCGTGTTCGTGGGCCTGTCTGCCTACGCCCTGACCACCCGTCGCGACTTCACCTTCATGGGCGGCATGCTGTTCGCCGGCATACTGGTCGCCTTCCTCGCCGGCCTGGCGGCCTATTTCCTTGCGATGCCGGGGCTTTCGCTGGCGGTCTCCGCCCTGGTCGTAATGCTGATGGCCGGCCTCATCCTCTTCGAGACCAGCGCCATCGTGCATGGCGGAGAAACCAACTACATCATGGCCACGGTGAGCCTGTACGTGGCCATCTACAACATGTTCACCAGCCTGCTGCACCTGTTCGGCTTCTTTGGCGGCGGCGACGAGTAATCCGTAGCGGTGCCCGATCTCCGGTAGTGAACGGCCGGCCGTCGCGCCGGCCGTCTTTTTCCTCCTTGCCACCCGCCGCGTCTCGCGACATTTTCTTCACGCCTCCCGCTTACACTGGGCGGTGGCGTCGCGCAGCCCCTGATTCGAGTCCCCACCCCTGCGCCGGCGAGGGCAACCGTGAACCAAGGCAAGATACTGGTCGTCGAGGACCATCGCGACATCGCCGAGATGGTTTGTGACTACCTGGGCGAGAAGGGGTTTCTCGTCGACTATGCCGCCGACGGCCTGACCGGCCTGCACCTGGCCACGGCGCAGGATTTCGACGTCATCGTACTGGACCTGATGCTGCCCGGCCTGAGCGGGCTCGACCTGTGCCGGCGGCTGGGCGACGCCGGCCACCGCCCGCCGGTCCTCATGCTCACCGCGCGTGACACGCTGGCCGACAAGCTCACCGGCTTCCGGCACGGCGCCGACGACTATCTCGTCAAACCCTTCGACGTCGAAGAGCTGGAGGCTCGCGTGCAGGCGCTGGTTCGGCGATCGCGCGCCCCGAGGGGAGAGCAGGTGCTCCGCGTCGGTCCCCTCGTCCTCGACGTGGGCACCCGGGAGGTGCTGCGCGAGGGGCGACGGATAACGGTCACACCCATCGGGTACCAAATCCTGGTCATCCTGATGCGTGAATCCCCGCGGGTGGTGACCAGGAGTCGCCTCGAGAGCGAGATATGGGGCGAGGCCCCGCCCGACAGTGACGCCCTGCGCTCTCACATGTACACGCTGCGCAAGGCCGTCGACAAACCCTTCGAGCGGCCGCTCATACAGACGGTGCAGAGCACCGGCTTCCGGATCATCGACCATGGCTAGTGCCGGTCCGCTGATGGGCCGCATCGGCCGCGCCTTCCTGATGCAGGCCGCCTTCATCGCGCTGACAGCCGTCGCCGGGGTCATCCTCGCGCGCGTGATGATCATCGATCTACTCAACACCGAGGCGCTGCAGATGGAGGCCTCGCACTACTGGGAACGGTGGGAGGCCGATCGCAGCGTCCCGCCGCCGGTGACGCGAAATCTCACCACGTACATCGCGCCCATCGACGACCTCTCCTCGGTGCCCGCAAACCTGCGTGACCTGCAGCCGGGACTGCACAAGCTCGCCACGGCCTCGGGAAAGTTGCTGATCTCCGTCAGCGAGAACAGCGCGCACCGGCTGGTCATGGTGCTCGACTCCAGCAACATCGACAGCCTGGCCTATTATTTCGGACTGGTGCCGCTGACGGTCGCGCTGGCCGTCCTGTATCTCTCGGCATGGTTCGTCTATCGCGTGATGTCGCGGGCGATCTCGCCGGTCATGCGCCTGGCACAGGCGGTGCGCGAGATCGACATCGAGCGGCCGGACGCCCGCTCCTTCGCCCTCCCGGAGTCCTACGCCAATCCCGACGACGAGGTCGCGGTGCTCAGCCATGCGCTGCAGCAGATGACGGAACGCATCAACCGCTTCGTGGAGCGCGAGCGCAACTTCACGCGCGATGCCAGTCACGAACTGCGCAGTCCGTTGACGGTGATACGGCTGGCGAGCGACGGCGTCGCGCGGCGCACCGATCTGCCGGCCGCCGAGCGCACGGCCATCGCGCGCATACAGCGCGCAGTCCGCGAGATGGAAGAAACGACCGAGGCGTTCCTGTTGCTGGCCCGTGAGTCCGACCAGGGCCTGGTGCGCAAGCGGGTCTGTGTCAACGACATCGTCCGCGAGGAGATCGAGCGCGCAGGCTGGCTGAAACCCGAGCACGTGAACATATCGCTCCATGAGGAGGCTCGCATCGAAATCGACTCGCCGCCGCGTGTGCTCGCGGTCATGGTGGGCAATCTGCTCCGCAACGCCGTCGCCCACAGTCGCGGCGTCAACGTGCGGGTCGCCGTCGGCGACGGAGAGATCCGGATTGCCGACGACGGGCCTGGCCTGCCGACCGGGACGCTGCAGGAACTGCTGCAGGTCTCCGCGAGGGTGGACGACCCTGCGGCCGAGGTGCACGGCGTCGGTCTTGCCATCGTCCGGCGGCTGTCGGAGCGCTTCGGGTGGCCGATCTCGATCGCCAGCCGCGAAGGCAGCGGCACCGTCATCACGATCCGATTCCCCGAAACGCATCCGATACACCCCGCCGGGTAGCCCAGCGTCCGCGCAAGTCGCTTCACGCCGCCTTCACCCGGACACGACACCGGCTTCACGACCGAGTGCCTATCCTCCGCATCGACGCTGCGACGCTGCGACGAGCTACGCGGCGGTTGTACAAGAACTGCACATCCAACCCACCGAAGGAGATGTTCATGAACTCGATCTCGATTATCCGACGTATGCGTTCCCTCGCCCTGGTGACGAGCTGGGTGGCCCTGCTCGCTGCCAGTCCGGCCACACAGGCAGCGCCGACGCTGACCACGGACGGCGGCCGCACCTCGGTTCGCCTCGACCCGGGATTCCTCAGTGCACTGAAGTCGCTCTCCGTGAAACCTGCGGCCGTGGCCCCTGCAACGCTCAGGACGTACAAGAACGGTGTCTGGGCGAAGTTCGGGATCACCACCGGCGCGGTGGACCTCGGAACGGTGAAGGCCGAGATCGCCCATGAGGGCGGCCTGTCGCTCACGGCAGGCAAGGTGCAGGTGGAGCTCACGAGCTTCATCATCGACCTGACTGGCAGTCGGCCGGTGCTCACCGGCCTCGTGGTCGCGAAGGACTCCGTGGTCGGCCGCCTGCCGCTTTTCGATCTCGATCTCGCCGCCGCGAAGGTCAAGAACCTTCGCGACTATCTACGCCTCTCGGGAGTGAATCTGAAGCTTACCCCGGAGGCCGCGGCGGCATTGAACGGGGTATTCGGCATCACCGCGCTGCGGGGTGGCATTCCGGTCGGCGTCGCCAGCGTGAACAGCACGCTCGGGGATGCGCACTGACCGGTAGAGCTGTCCGTCTCGCCCGCCGCACTCCGCGAGCCCCGCGCG
>CAZTPK010000120.1:0-1644 GCA_964614765.1 uncultured Gammaproteobacteria bacterium | reverse complement strand
CTGCCCCGGGGTCCCCGCGCGGGTCCTCGCGCGTGCGCTATGATCCGCGCATCGCCTCGACCCCTGTCCAATGCGCTGAGGATCCGACGATCTCCTCGCCCCTTCCCATCGACGCCGTTTTACCGGAACTGGCGGCGGAGCTCGCGCGCGCGCCCGCGGTCGTCGTGCAGGCGCCGCCGGGGGCCGGTAAGAGCACGCGCATTCCGCTGGCGTTGCGCGCGGCGCCATGGCGCAAGGACCGGAAGATCCTGATGCTGGAGCCGCGGCGGCTGGCTGCGCGATCCGTGGCCTACTGGATGGCGCGGCTGCTGGGTGAAGACGTCGGCCGAACGGTCGGCTACCGCATGCGGCTGGAGAATCGCGTCAGCACGGCGACCCGCATAGAGGTGGTCACCGAGGGCGTGCTCACGCGCATGCTGCAGAACGACCCGGCGCTCGAGGACACGGCATGCGTCATCTTCGACGAATTCCACGAACGCAGCCTGCACGCGGACCTCGGCCTGGCCCTGTGCCTGGACGCGCAGAGCCAGTTGCGCGAGGACCTGCGCCTCGTGGTGATGTCCGCGACCCTGGACGCCGAGCCGATCGCGGCGTGGCTGGGCGGCGCGCCGATCGTCACCGCGCAGGGCCGCAGCTTCCCGGTCGAGACCCGCCACCTGGCGCGCCGCGCGGGGGTTCGCATCGAGGCCGAGGTGGCCGAGGTGACCCTGCGCGCGCTGCGCGAGGCGGAAGGCGACGTGCTCGTGTTCCTGCCCGGCGCCGGGGAGATCCGCAGGGTGCAGCAATTGCTGGAGGAGCGGACCGGGGTCGATACGGAGGTGCTGCCCCTGTATGGCGATCTGCCGTCGGCGGAACAGGAGCGCGCGATCGCGCCAGGGGGGCCGGGCCACCGCAAGGTGGTGCTCGCCACCTCTATCGCCGAGACCAGCCTGACCATCGAGGGGGTCCGCATCGTCGTGGACAGCGGCCGGGCGCGCCGCGCGCGCTTCGATCCGCGCAGCGGGATGGCGCGGCTGGTGACCACGCGCGTGTCGCGGGCGGCCGCGGATCAGAGGCGGGGCCGCGCCGGGCGCGTGGCGCCCGGCGTCTGCTATCGCCTGTGGAGCGAGGAGGCCGGCAGGTCGCTCGACGCCTACACGCCGCCGGAGATCCTGGAGTCGGACCTGTGCCCCCTCGCGCTCGAGCTCGCGCGATGGGGAGTGCGCGATCCTTCGCAGCTGCACTGGCTTTCCCCGCCCCCGCCCGCGGCCTACGCGCAGGCGGTCGAGCTGCTGCAATCTCTCGGCGCGCTCGACGCCGCGGGCCTCGTCACTGCTCACGGCCGCGCCATGAGCGAGCTGGGCACACACCCGAGGCTCGCGCACATGCTGCTGCGCGCGCGTGACCACGGTGCAATGGGGCTGGCCTGCGAACTGGCGGCGCGGCTCGGCGAGCGCGACCTGTTGCGCTGGCCCATGCATGCCCGCGAGGTCGACATGCGCATGCGCGTGGAGGCGCTGCGGGGCACCCGCGAGCATCTGCCCGCGGCCGCGGAAGTCGATCGCGTGCTCTGCGAGCGCGCCCGCAGGCTGGCCGAAGGCTGGCGCGCGCAGCTCGGCCTGGGACGCGGGGCCGGGGACAACGCCTCCTTGGACTCGCATACGG
>CAZTPK010000119.1:0-6240 GCA_964614765.1 uncultured Gammaproteobacteria bacterium | reverse complement strand
GTCCTCGGGAGCAGGGGCGCTGGTGCCGGCAGGCGCCCCGGCAGCCGGCACCCTCTCCGGCCCCGCGATCACGGGCTCCGTCTGCTGCCCGGCCCCGGACTCGGCGCCGCCGCGCTCCGGAGCCGCAGCGCGCAGCTCACGGGACTGCATCGATGGTATCACCGCTCGGGTCTGGATCCGCCATTGCCATATCCCGCCGACCGCCACGGCGAGCGCCACACCCAAGGCGATCAACCCGCGTCCGAGTCTGGGGCGGGGACGCTCTGCGGTCCTCGAGGGCGCCGCGACCACGGCGGGCGTCGTCGGGTCTTTCGGACGCACGGTCCCCGTCACCGGGGCCGGGTTCTCCGTCCGCGCCGCAGCCGCCTCGCGCGCGCCCGCCTCCACCATCGTCGTGGCCACGCGGGTCACCGGCTCCTCCACTTCGCCCCGCAGCTCGCGGCGCCAGTGCGCCACGCTCTGCGGCCGATCCGCGGCCTTGAAGCGAAGGCCGTGATCGATGGCGCGCAGCAGCGCGGGGGAATAACCGGCCGCGGCGAGGTCGCTCGCCGGCACATACGGATCCCGCTCGGACTTCAGTAACGCCTCGCTGCGATCCAGCGCATCCAGCGGCGGCCGTCCGACCACGCAGCGATACAATGTCGCCGCGACGCTGTAGATGTCCGTCCAGGGGCCCTGCCGATCGCCGCCGCTGAGGTATTGCTCGTAGGGCGCGTAGCCGGGAGAGATGAGCGTGGTGAGCGTGCGCGTGTACTGCCCTATGGCCTGCCGCGCCGACCCGAAATCGATGAGCACGGGCGTCCCATCCGGGCGGACGATGATGTTGGCCGGCTTGATGTCGCGATGCACGAATCCGGCCGCGTGCACCGATTCGAGCCCGTCCAGCAGCGTCTCGACCAGCGCCCGCAGTTCCGCCTCCGCCAGCGTGCGCTGCCTGGCCAGCCGCTGGTGCAGCGTCTCGCCTCGCTCCAGCTCCATGACCATGTAGGCGGTGTTGTTGGCCTCGAAGACGCTCAGCACCCGCACGATGCCGGGGTGCCGGAACCGGGCCAGCGTCCTGGCCTCGGCCACGAATCGATCCAGACCCCAGCGGAAGCGCTCGTCCATCTCCTGCGAGGACGGCTGCACCGACTGGTCCGCCTCGCGCATCGCCATCTCCATGGGCAGGAATTCCTTTATCGCCACGGCGTGGTCGAGATTGGTGTCGTGCGCGAGGTAGGTGATGCCGAAGCCGCCCTGCCCCAGCACGCCGTCGATGCGATACCAGTGCAGGAGGTAGCCAGGTTGCAGGGCGTTGCGGTACGTGCGTTCGCTCATGCCGACGCCACGATGTGGAAGCTTGAGAGGATTCTGGGGAAATCGCGCTGCGGCGGCAAGGTCTGCCGCCTCAGCCCCGCCCCGCGCGACAGCGATGCGCGGGGTTCATGGGCGCATCGGCTTCCCGCGTGTAATGCAGGTCTCGGAGCGCGCCGGCGGCGATGGTGGCGACCTCCTCGCGCAGCACCTTCACCTGGCCCTTGCCGTCGGGATGCAGGCGGTTGGTGAGGATGATGACGAAGGTCTCGGAGTTGGGGTCGAGCCACATCGAGACTCCGCTGTAACCCGTGTGGCCGTAGGAGTCACAGGGGAACAGCGTGCCGCGACTTCCGGAAAAGCCGGTGGCGACATCGAAGCCGTAACCGCGCGTCCCGCGCGCGTGGCGCACCATCGCCGTGGTCATCCGTTTCACGGATTCCGCCGAGAGTATCCTCACGCCCCGCCAGGCGCCGCCGTTGAGCAGCATGGCGCTGAACACCGCCAGGTCCGCCGCGGTGCTGTACAGCCCGGAATGACCCGATACCCCGCCCATCCGCGTTGCCACGCCGTTCTCGACCTCCCCGGTCATGACATCCTCCCCTGCCAGGCGCGCACGCAGTGCCGCGGGCGGATTGTAATACGTCTCGTTCATCCCCAGGGGCCGCAGGATGTGGCGGTAGGCGTACTGGTCCAGCTCTGCTCCGCTTACGCGGCGCACGATCTCGCCGAGCAGGATGTAGTTCAGATCGCCGTAACTCAGCTGTTCACCCGGACGGGCGGTCATCTCCTCCGCGCATGCCATCGCCACGCCGTCCTGGTAGCTGCGGATCCGGCGCAGCATCCGCTCGGTGAATACCCGGCGCAGGCCGGATTCGTGCGCCAGCAGCTGGCGTACGCGGATGTCGCGACGGTCCGGCGAACTGCAGGCTGGGACGAGATCCCCCAGGCGATCCTCCAGTGACAGACTTCCGGCCTCGCTGAGCTGCATCACGGCCGGCGCGGTCACCAGCACCTTGGTCAGGGAAGCGACGTCGAAAACCGTGTCCAGCCGCATCGGCTCGCGCCGCGGGATGCGGATGCGGTCCCCGTAGGCGCGCTGAAAGGCGATCCGGCCATGACGGCCGACGAGAACCACGGCGCCCGGATAGTCGCCGCGGCGCACCCCGCGGTCCACGACATCGTCGATGAGCGCGAGCTGCGCCGGGTCCATCTGCACCGCAGCGGGCTCGACCTCCGGCAGGGCGGCGGCCGCGACGCCGGTCGCGCCGGCCAGACCCCAGGCGAGAGCGAAGCGCACCAGAGGTCGCCGGCCGCCACCGCCCGGCGCGGATGGGGCACGGTTCGCGATCCAGGCGCCCGCGGCGCCGGCCGTCAATGGGGCGGCGTGCCAGCCTGTATCTGTCGATGCCGCTATTGTTAAATGCGTCAAAAAACCGACTCCTTGGGAAATAATTCCGCTATGCGTCATGATCTCGACGCAATTTTCCTGCTAGGCTAGCCAAAACCAGTACGAATCAGGGCCCCACGCCGGAAAGCCGACATCGGCGACCCTTCGGTCCGCCGCGGAAGGGAATCGGCATTTGACGGCCGGGAGGCCTTTTTTTCCTTGCCGGAGCCGCCGCCAGTGACCCATCGAGTGGGCGGCAGGAATGAACCGATAACAACAGGGGCAGCGAATCGCAGCAATGAGTTACTCTTCGCCCTCCACAGCCGCGGTCACTGCAGATGATGGAGTATCCGCGCCACCGGCGGTCGCCGCCGGCGGCAATACCGGAGCGCGCCTCCTCTGGCTGCGGCTTGCCCAGATCGGCACCGGACATGCGCTTTACGGTTCCTTCAACCACTTCTTCGATTTCGTCATCTACCCCTACGTAGTCTACACGCAGGGCGTAGTCCTCGGCGGCGCCCTGATGACGTTGTTCTCGCTGCTGCAGTGCGCGCTGCTGCTCATCGTCTACGAGCGCATGGGCGTGGACTGGGTCGGCAGCGGGCTGCTGGCGGACATCGCCCGCAAGGCGCAGCCGTCGTTGATCGATAGCCTGGTGGTCTGGGTCACGCACCGCAACCCGGCGCTGACCTTCCTGGTTCTCTGCGCGGTCACCGATCCGTTCATCGTGACTGCGTTTTTCAGGCGCGGCAGCTTCGATGGCCTGCGCGCGCGCGACTGGCACCTGTTTTTCGCCAGCGTCCTGGTCTGCAACCTCTACTGGATATTCGTCGCCGACCTGATAGCGCACATCTTCGTCGCTTCGTGGCAGTGGATCACCGGCCTGATCGGATAACTCGAGACCATGACAACGCGAACGTCCGCCCCCGGCAGGCTGAACGACCTGCAGGAGATCCGCGACTTCATTTACACGCCGCTCGGCGAGGCGGTGCGCCTGCTCGAAGAGCGTCAGTCGACGCGGATCCATCCCGACCTCGATCGGGACGGAATCCTCGACGTGCCGCCGATCATGCGACAGAAGCGCGCGGCGATATTGTTCCGCCAGGTCGCCACGCCCAACCACGAGATGCACCTGGCCATGTCGCTGGCCCGGCAGTTCGGCCTCAACCTGATAATCTGGGAGTACCATGCCGACCAGTTCGTGTCGCTGAATCACTGCAAGCGCGCGCTCGGGCGCATGGGTTTCTTCAGCGGCATCGGGCGCAACGGCGGCCGCCGCATGGACTACCTGAACATCGTCGATTTCCCGCGCGTCGACGGCCAGCCGCTGGGCGAGGTGCGGACGTTGTGGGGTCAGGCCCTGGTCGATTTCCATCACCAACTGCTGCTGGAGGAATTCCCGCAGATCTCCCAGGCGTCCCTGTTCGACGCCACGTCCTGGCTCGAGCGACACGGCGGCCGCGCCCGGCACTACTACAAGGCGTTCACCATGCTGCTCATCCGGCATGCAATCCTGCTCGAAACCTTCGAGATGTCCGGCGCGGAGTTGCAGTTCACGCAGGAGATCTTCATCCCTGCCATGCGCGACATCATTTCGGCCTTCGGAGTGAAGCCGCTGGTGGCGCGCATCGAGGAGGTGGACGTCGAGGGCGATGAGTACTGGCTGAACTACCCTGGCCGGCTGCGAGCCAAGGTGAGGGGGCTGCTCCCGCGACGGCAGCACATCAGATCCATCGTGTAGCCGCGCGGTTTTCGCGGAACTAGTTGCTGCTGATCACCGACAGTTGCGGCCCGACGCGCAGCGTCGCCAGGAAACGGCCGATGACCTCCGCGGGCGCCGCCTGCGAGAAGAGAAAACCCTGTCCGGCGTTGCAGCCTACGCGACGCAGCTCCGCGAGCTGGCCCAGGTTCTCGATGCCCTCGGCGACGGTGCTCAACCCCAGCGAGTAGCCCATCGCGACGATGGTTCGCACCAGGGCGTCGTTCGTGGCCTCGTCGTTGATCTTGCTCACGAAGGAACGATCGATCTTGAGTACGTCGAACGGGAACTGATGCAGGTAGCTCAGCGCCGAGTAGCCGGTGCCGAAATCGTCCAAGGCCAGCCGCACGCCGAGGTCCTTCAGGGCCCGCAGCCGCTCCCGCGTCCATTCCACATTCTGCATCAGTACGCTCTCCGTGATCTCGAGCACGACGGATTCCGGGCGTACTCCCGTTTGCGCGAGTATGGTCTTCACCTCGCCGACGAAACCCTCGTGCTGCAGCTGGCGGGCCGAGATGTTGACGGAGATGTGCTGCAGCACGTCAGACGGGAACGTGTCCTGCCAGCGCCTGCCCTGCGCGCACGCCTCGAACAGAACCCAGCGCCCCAGGTTCACGATGAGGTCGCTGCCCTCCGCGACGCCGATGAACGTGCCAGGATACACCAGGCCGCGGTGCGGATGATTCCAGCGCACCAGCGCTTCGACGCCGACGATCACGTTGTTCTGCAGATTCACGACCGGCTGGTAATGAACGACGAATTCGCCTGCCTGCAGCGCGCGGCGCAGGTCCATCTCCATTTCCATGTGCTCGAGGATCTGCGCATGCATGGTGGCTTCGAAGAACTCGTAGTTCGCCTTGCCCCGCGCCTTCGCGCGGTACATCGCCACGTCGGCATTCCGCATGATGTCCTGCGTCTTGTCGCCTTCCGCCGCAATCGCGATCCCAATGCTGCCGGTCACCGTGACGTGTTTGCTCGCCAGGAACACCGGCACGTTCAGAGAGTCGATCATGCGTACGGCCAGCGCCGAGAGATCCTGGGCGGTCTTGAAGTCCTCGAGAAGGACGGCGAACTCGTCGCCACCCAGTCGCGCAACCGTGTCGCTCGGGCGCACCACGCGCCGTAACCGCTCGGCGACGGCGACCAGCAGATTGTCGCCCATTTCGTGACCGAGGCTGTCGTTGATGTTCTTGAAATTGTCGAGGTCGACGAACATGACTGCGACGCTCGCGCTGTGACGCGCGCTGCGGTCGAGCGCCTGCTGCACCCGATCGTTGAAAAGGTTTCGATTCGGCAGCAGCGTCAGCGGGTCATGGAACGCCATGTGGCGCAGACGATCCTCGAGTCCGCGCCTGTCGGTGACGTCGCGGCAGTTCAGGACCAGGCCGCCGACATTCGGATCATTGACAAGGTTGGAGGCGATGACCTCTACGTACTGCCAGCCATCGTCGCGGTTGCGAACCCGCCACTCGACGGGGTCGCTGATGTCGCTGGTGGCGCTGACCTCGCGCAGGAATCGCTGCATCGTCGGTATGTCTTCGTGGTGCATCAGCACCGCGAGGTTGCAGCCCGGCATCGTTTCGGCAGGCCATCCGAGCATGCGCTCGATGGAGCGCGTGGCGAACCGAATCGTGCCCTCCAGGTCCGTCACCAGCACCACGTCCGAGGCGTGCTTCACCAGCGAGGCGAAACGCTGCTCCGCCTTGCGCTCGGCCTGCGAGGCATGCAGCTGCGCCAGCTCGCGGGCGGCGAACACCTGCCGGATGATCACCAGCGAGGTCAGTAGCAGCGCGGTGGG
>CAZTPK010000118.1:0-6263 GCA_964614765.1 uncultured Gammaproteobacteria bacterium | reverse complement strand
CAGTAGTGGCATGAATGCCTGTCCTCGCCTGGATGATCGCCTTGTTGAACGCGGAGAGGGTCCGGGGCGCCCCCACCGGGCGCCTCGCCCGGTCCGCGGACGGCCCGCCGTTCAGGAGAGCGTAATACAAGCCGCGACGGCTTGCGATCCTTCAAGGGAGCGGCGGCGGGTTGGGGCCAGCCTCGATGGCGCAAAAAAACCGCGGGCAGGTTCCCCTGCCCGCGGCGTGGTCGGAGCGGACGGTATCGCGACTAAGGGATCGCGACCTTCGGTCCGCCGAGACGGCCCTGCATGCCCGGGGCGAAGAGATCGCCGCCATTGGGCAGGCACAGGCCGGAGCTCTTGTCGTACCCGGCGGCACCCACGGCCGGCAGCACGAAGGCGATGTCGTCGGCCTTCTTGTCCTTGTTCCTGTCCATGGCGAGGTGGCCGTTGCGTATCGTCAGCGACGGATGATCGAACGGCCCGGCGTCGCACTGCACGCGCGGATCGGTCAGCGTCAGCATGAACGCCACCATCGCACCGATCTGGTCGTCGCGCCAGTCGATGACGCCATCGCCGGTCGAATCGACCGACCCGTCGGTCGACTTGATGTCCCTGATGAAGAAGTCGACATTGGTGCCGAAATCCGGACCTGGGTGGGCATGCGGACCCTTGCCCAGCGGACCGGTGCCGGAGGTGTCGCCCGTCACGCCGTTGGCCTCCAGGCTCTTGCTGCGCCGGCTGCCGCCGCGGGCGTAGAACTCCACGACGCTGCGCAGATCGGCGTAGTTGCCCGAGTGGAAGTACGGAGGTGTCAGGCCAACATTGCGCAGACTGGGCGTCTTGAAGCTGCCATCCACCAACTCGCGCTCCGCAGCCTTGTCGAGGGGCGCTCCATTGGGAGGATTGTTGACGTACTGGCAACCCAGGAACAGTGGCGTGCCACCGGGCTCGCGCACCGCGAACGGGCTGGGAGTCAACGGAATGGGGTCAGGAGTGCCATCGGGGGGATTGCTGCGATCCGGCCCGAGGACCACATTGCCATTGGCATCACGCTGGACATCGCCCGGGCCCGGCAGGCAGCGATTGAGCGGCTGTACGCCGTGCACGCCACCGACGAAGTTGACCGCGAGCGGCGGGTCGACCACCGTCTCGCCGGCCTCAACGCCGAGGAACATGCGCGACAGCGACAGCGGATTGCCGTACGGGTCAAGTCCGCCGTTGCCCGGATCGGCGTGTGCCGGCGTCACGCCGATGTTGAAGAAGCCGCGGTCGTGCATCCCGCCGCCAACCTGGCCGGTGATCGGATTGACCGGCAATGTGAGCGGCGGTATGCCGTCGCCGAGTTCGGTGACCAGGGAGCGTTCCACCGGCACGAAGGTCTGTCCGTTCTGGAACGCCGCCTCGGACATCACCGGGAATACGGTCGGGGCAGCCAGCGCAGCGGCGTTAAAGTTGGTGACTGGGCCATGGCAGCCGGCACATGCGGGATTGCCGGTGTTCCTGATACCCGTGCCACCGTTCTGGAATAGTCCGAAGCCCAAGACCTCCGGAGCAGTCAGGCCATGTGACGTTGGATCGGTCGATGCGCTCAGGCTGCCGGCGTGCGGATTGCAGGTCACCGTGGGGTTGCCAATGGGCGCGACGTTTGTCTGACCGCTCGTGTTCGTCACAGTGGGACGGCAGCTCGCGAACCAGGTGTCGAAGCGGCTCTGGTCCGAGATGAGCATCCGCTCGTACATCATGATCGAGATGCCCCAGAACATCGAGAAGTTGATCTCTGCCTGCGTGTAGCCCTTGGGATCCTTGACCAGCTGGCCGTTGACGATACGGAACTTGCCGGGCGCGGACCAGTACCTGGGTTCGAAGGCCTGCTTGATCAGCGCCACGTAGCTGTGCTCGCGCTTCAGGCCGTAGCCATAGGGGTTGGCGTAGGGCCCGAGCACGCTGTCGGTCGTGGCGACCCTCTGCCTGTGCAACGGCGCGGAGAGCAGCAGCTTGCGGCCCACGTCGGGGAAGGTGCGTCCGTCGCAGGACATCTCCAGGGCGCTCAACGGCGGTCCGACCGCCTGCGAGGCGAGGCTCGCATTGCGGATCTGCAGGTAGCCGAGCTGCGGCATGTTGGCGTCGTCCAGGATGATCAGCCGCTTGTTCGGATCACCGGCGATGTCGCGCAGGCCGAAGACGCCCACGCCGTTGAACAGGTTGTTGGCGCGGCCGTCCCAGAAGTTGCTGTGGAAGAACGCCGCGTTGATGGTTGTCGGCGTATTGCGCGGCTCCACCTGGCGGCCGGCGTACTTGCCGGCATGGAAGATGGTGCCGTCCGGCTTGGTGCAGCTCTCCTTGCCCGCCTTGCCGCCCTTCCTCTTGATGCGGTTGAACTCGGTGTCGTAGGACCCCGAGGAGGAGACGACGTCGTTGGTGGTGGTGATGAGATCGGAATTGCGGTCCTTGTAATCCACCAGCTGGTGCAGCGGGAAGTCCGCCTTCTGCAGCACGTAGTTCGAATCCGCTTTCGCGCCCGAGGCCATGTAGCCGGGTTGAACGGTGCCGGTGTCGGAGTGCGTGGACCCGAAGGTCGTGTCGCCGCCGGGGGTGAACAGGGCGTCGTTGAAGCCCGGCGAGAGCTGGTTGCGGATGCGGTTGTCGGCGCCGGCGCTAAAGTGGCAGCTCGCGCAGGCCATGCCGTCGCTGCCGGCCTGTTCGTCCCAGAACAGGGCCTTGCCCAGTGCAATGGCCGCCGCCTTGTTCTTGACGATGCCCGCGCCCTCCTCGAGCTCCGGGATGGCAGGTGGGGTGAGCGCCGCGTTCGCCGGTGGCGGCAGCGCGGCTCCCAGGAACAATGACGCTAAGAATATCGCAGCCTTCTGGCGCATACAGATCTCCTCTCTCCGAACGGGCTGGGCACAAACGGGATCGATTCTCACTCCGTTCGACTCGGAGAAACCGATCCGTCTTTCCCGTTGAGATCCGTACCGCGCTGCGACAGTGACGAGGTGCAACGCACCGCCACTGCCTTACGGTTTTCTTAATTTTTTGTGCTGCCTTTGAATCGCATCGGAGTAATCCGATGCACCGTGAGTTTTCTCTTCACGTTGGAGTTAGTAAAGCACATTTGCGTTGGTGATGTGAACACCAGCGCAGAAAAATTCTGAACCTTGGACTCGCGTGTCGAGGTCATGACGTCGGCTTTCATCGAATCGGCAATGGTTGTCAGAAATATGGCGAAAGGGGGGCATTCGTGTTGCAATGCCAGACTGGGCTGGCCGCGTCCGATACAAATTATGTCTCAGGCATAATGACCCGCCCGTTGCGCATCCACAGCGATCTGCGCACCCCGAACATGCTGGAAATCGAAAATCTTGAATGCACGCGCGGCGACCGCGTGCTGTTCGACGGCCTGCATGCCCGCGCCGAGGCGGGCACGCTGCTGCGCGTCAACGGCCCGAACGGCAGCGGCAAGACCAGCCTGCTCAGGCTGCTCTGCGGCCTCATGCAGCCGACGCATGGCCAGATCCGCTGGCGCGGCGCCCGCATCCGCGATCTCGCCGAGGACTACGCCCGCGACCTGCTGTACATCGGTCATCGCAACGGCGTGAAGGACGATTTCACGGCGCTGGAGAACCTGCATGTCGGCGCCTCGCTCACGGCTCGGCGCATCACCCTGCGGCAGGCGGCCGAGGCCCTGGCGAGACTCGGACTGGAGGGTTTCGAAGACGTGCCGGCGCGGCACCTCTCGCAGGGCCAGTGCCGCCGCATTGCGCTTGCCCGTCTGTTCCTGGGGAGAGAGGTGCCGCTGTGGATCCTCGATGAGCCGTACACTGCGCTCGACGTGCGGGGCGCCGCCGTGCTGAGCGAGCGGATCGGCGAGCACCTGCGCGCCGGCAACATCGTCGTGCTCACCACTCACCAGGAGGTGCCGCTGGAGGCGCGGCAGGTGGCGACGATCGAGCTGGGCATGCGTCCGCGGAGGCCGCGATGCTGAGCACCTTCCTCGCCGTCATCCGCCGCGACCTGATGCTGGCGTTCCGCCAGCGCATGGACGTCATCAACACGCTGGTGTTCTTCGTGGTGGTGGTGACGATAGTTCCGCTCGGCGTCGGCGCCGACCCGAACCTGCTGCGCGCGATCGCCCCCGGCGTGGTCTGGGTGGCGGCGCTGCTGGCGGCGGTGCTGTCGCTGCAGCGGCTGTTCGCCTCCGACTACCAGGACGGCACGCTGGAGCAGATGCTGCTCGCGGGCGAGCCGCTGGCGGTGATCGTGCTCGGCAAGGTGGTCGCGCACTGGCTGGTGACGGGCATCCCGGTGACGGCGATCTCCATACTGCTGGCGTTGATGTTCGACATCGACGAGGACGCGGCGATGACGCTGTGCCTGTCGCTGGCCGCGGGCACGCCCGTGCTGTCCTTCCTGGGCGCCGTGGGGGCTTCGCTGACGCTATCGTTGCGGGGCGCGGGCGTGCTAATCTCGCTGCTGGTCCTACCGCTCTACATCCCGGTGCTCATCCTCGGCGCGGGCGCCGCGGAGGCCGTGGCCTCGGGGCTCGATGGCACCCCCTATCTGCTGTTGCTGGCGGCACTTTCGCTGCTCGCGATGGTCCTTACGCCATGGGCCATCGCCGCGGCGCTGCGCATCTCGGTGGAGTGAGGCCCGGGCAGGGCTTAGCGGGGCGGACGTGTATTCAACTTGATCCATGAACGTGCAGGCAAGATCGATGGCAGCGGAAGGCGCCGGTATCAACTGGTACAAGTATTCCGCGCCGCACACCTTCTATCCGCTGGCGGGCCGGCTCATCCCCTGGTTCGCCGGGCTGGCGTTGGCATTCTGCCTGATCGGCCTCTACATCGGGTTTTTCGTCGCGCCCACCGAGGCGCGCCAGGGCGAGGCGTATCGCATCATCTTCATCCACGTGCCCGCGGCGTGGATGTCCATGTTCATCTACGTCGTCATGGCCTTCTGGGCCGCGTTGGGGCTGGCCTTCAACACGCGCCTGTCCTCGATGATGGCCTCCGCACTCGCCCCGACCGGCGCGCTGATGACCTTTATCGCGTTGTGGACCGGGGCGTTGTGGGGCCGTCCCACCTGGGGCACCTACTGGGTGTGGGACGCGCGCCTGACCTCGGAGCTCATCTTGCTGTTCCTGTATTTCGGGTTCCTGGCGCTCGAGGCCGCCATCGAGGACACGCGCCGCGCCGATCGCGCCTTCGCGGTGCTGGCGCTGGTAGGGGTGGTGAACGTGCCGATCATCTATTTCTCCGTGAAGTGGTGGAACACGCTGCACCAGGGCGCCACGATCAGCCTGGAGTCGGCACCCAAGATGGCGACGACGATGTTCGCCGGCATGGGAATGCTGGCGTTGGGCTTCTGGATGTACTGCATCGCCGCGGCGCTGCACCGCGTTCGCAGCATTATTCTCGAGCGCGAGCGGCGCGCAGACTGGGTGCGTGAGGTGACGTGACGTGAGCTGGGGCGGCTGGAGCGATTTCTGGGCGATGGGCGGCTACGCGGGGTTCGTGTGGGGCTCCTACGGGGTGACGCTGCTCGCGCTCGCGCTGGAGGTGCACCTGCTGCGGCGGCGGCGCGCGCGGGCCCTGGCGGCAGTCAGACGGACACAGGCACAGATGGCGAGAGATCTCGATGAAAGCACGTCATAAGCGCGGGCTGCTGATCGCGGCCGGCGTGGTGATGCTGGCGGTGGCGGCGGGCCTGGTGCTTTCGGCCTTCCAGAAAAACCTGGTCTTCTTCTTCACGCCCTCGCAGGTGGTGGCCAGGGAGGTGCCGGTCGGCAAGCCGTTCCGCATCGGCGGAATGGTGGCCGAGCGCAGCCTGCAGCGCGAACCGGACGGGCTGACCGTGCGCTTCGTGGTGACCGACACCGTCAAGTCCGTGCCGGTTATGTACACCGGCATCCTGCCCGATCTCTTCAAGGAAGGGCAGGGCGTCGTGGCGCAGGGCAAGGTCGGTGACGATGGCGTCTTCGTCGCCACCGAGGTGCTGGCCAAGCATGACGAGAACTACATGCCGCCGGAGGCCGCCCACGCCGTGGAACAGGCGCAGAATGCGCAGAAGACGCTGATCAGCAACTGACCGTGGGGGACCTGCGGCTATGATTCCAGAAGTCGGACAACTGGCTCTCATACTGGCACTGCTGCTCGCCGTCGTGCAGGGCACCCTGCCGCTCATCGGCGCGCAGTGCGGGATCGGTGCCTGGATGGCGCTGTCGCGGCCGCTGGCGCAGGCCGGGATGACGCCCATCACGCCTGACCAAGGGGTTTCGATGT
>CAZTPK010000117.1:0-6273 GCA_964614765.1 uncultured Gammaproteobacteria bacterium | reverse complement strand
CCTTGGCCGCCTGCTGTCCGCCGGCCGCCCCGAGCGCCCGCAGCGCGGCCAGCGGGCAGGCGTCGCCGTCCTGCCTCTCCAGCGCCTTCTCCGCGGCCACGCGCCGTAACAGCCGATGCAGCGGTTCGGCCTCCATCTCCTGCCGCGCCTGCACCGCCGGGCGGTCGTCGGGGAATTTCAATCGCCCGGTCGCGGTCGCGCCGCCGGTCGCGGGCGCGGATTGCGCGGGCGGCTCCTCGCCCCGGGCGAGCAGGCGCTTGCCCACCATTCGGCCATGGCGATCGAAATCGATTGCGACTAGCGCGTGTCCGCCGGGCTCGCAGTCCTCGCAACCGCCCATCGCGAGCCCGACCCGGAGTTCCTGCCCCTCGGCCGAGGGCCTCGCGGTGCACGTGGTCGCCTGCTGCGGAAGGATGCGGAATGCACCCTTGTTATCCGGGTGCGCGTCCTGGTAGCGCCACTGCAGCGGATTGAACTGTGGATGTGACTTGACGGCCGCCCCGAGCTCCGCGTCCTGCGCGATCTCGGCGCCGAGGTCGATGGCGGGCGGCGCGCCGTTCAACGCGTAGCAGGCGGCCCCCGGGCGGGCCGTGTACTCCAGCCGCACGCGCCCGATGTCGACCCTGCCGCTGTCCTCGAATTCGGTGAGGTAGCCGTTGTAGCGCTGCGCGCGGGCTATCGCGACGGCCCCTGGCGAGGCCCCGGCCGCCGCCATGGCCTTCGAAATGCAGGCGTCCTTCCACTCGCACTGGATGAGCGTACCGAGCCACGCGCCGGTGTCGTGCGGGAACCAGGTGTCCCTGGCGGAAAAGCCGCGGGGTCCGTCTGGCTGCCCCGCCTTCTTCGCCGGCGCGGCGGCGCCGGTCTGTCCCGGCGGCGTTCTCGCGGCTGCGTCCGCGGCCTCGCCACCGCCGCTTGTCCTGCCGCCCTGCTCGCGGCAGAGCAACTGCTCGGTGGTCGTCACTGCGCGCGTGCAATCCAGCGCAAGGGCGCGACGCGGGCCCGGGTACGTCGAGGAGCACAGCATCGCCATCAGCACTGCGAACGTGCGGAGACGCGGCGCGGCCGCGGTACGCCCGAGCGACCCGTTTGTCCGCATGAATTGCGCGTACACCCTCACTTTCCCCCTCGGTCAGTGTGGCCATGGCCGCCGCCCAAGTTGCCACAATCGCCGTCGCACTGTCACGAGCTGCATCTGCATGCGTGCGCGGCGATGCCGAAACGCCTGCCTGCCCGTCTGCGTGGCGTCGGCTCGTGTATGCACGCGGACCGGTGAAGCGCATCGTAGTTTGGGTCCGCTTTCCGGCGATCGGCGTTATGACCACCGCGTGCATCGACAGGGTCGTCGAGAATCGGTCCATATCGCACTGCAGCAGACGGCCGCGCACGGAATCTTGTGAAGCAGGCACGTTATTGGTCTTTCCGCATCGCACGCCGTAAAGATTTCTTCATCGTCGTGGGCTATCTTTCCTAGTTAACACCAGCCCTTCGCCAGGACGCGAACAGAAATGGTGTCCCACATGGCGGCGGCAGTCCGGTCGGAGCGACCACCCGCTGCCCGACCCTTGCTTCGCGGGAGTAGCAGCGCCGGAATCTTCTGCCGGCGGTGCGAGTCGACAGTTTCGCACGCGGTGTGCACACGCGGTGATCGATGCGATGTTCCTTCAACGAAGGAGGGGCTTCCATGCCGTTCGATATTGAGCGATTCGGTGGTAATGGCAGGGTAAACGGCTGCCGCCTGCGCCTGCGCGGCCGTTTCTGCTTCAAGGAAGGGCTTGCCATCTGGAAACTGTGCCACCCGCAAACGTTTCGGTGTCAGCTCTACTATGTAGACCTCGCCGAAGCGACGGAATTACCGGAGGACGCGGTGGCGTGGCTGTCGATGTTCCTGCGCTGGGCCGAGGAGGCAGGCGTGAGCGTGCGCCTGGTCAACGCAAGACCGCAGCTCGCGGAATGGCTGGCCGCGGTGGGCATCACCGAGCACGGGACCGCCGTCGGCAGCGATGGCTACGGACGGCTGCGCAAGGTCTACAACCACACGGGCAACGACTCGGCCATCGAGCTCGGCGACGTGACGCTCGAACAGATTGCCGTCGCCAGTCTTCGCCGCGACAACTCGGAAATGGACGTGGCCTGAAGCCGCCGCGGAGCGCGGCGTCGACTGCGGCACGGGCCCCTGGCCTGCCGCTTAGTCGCGTCGGACGAGGCGTTGCGATGCGCGCCGCGGGCAGCGCGCGTCGCGACACGAAACCGTCAACGGCGGACCGCGAAAGCGCGCGGGCGTGACGCACGGGCCGGGATCAGCAGGCCCGGCGTGTCCGCGTTCCCCCGGGTTCGTCGAATCGCGCGGCGTGCTTGCCTATCCACTCCATCGCCGCCTGCTCAGGCGTCAGCACGCGCCCCTCCCTGCTCAGCACATGCCGTCGGTACTCTTCGATGTGGCAGATCTGCTCCACCATGCGCATGCAGAATGCGTCCTCCCTGTCCTCGAACTCGA
Source organism: uncultured Gammaproteobacteria bacterium (assembly GCA_964614765.1). GTDB lineage: Bacteria > Pseudomonadota > Gammaproteobacteria > JAJPIJ01 > JAJPIJ01 > JAJVHZ01. The sequence goes on along the minus strand of CAZTPK010000117.1, from coordinate 3,776 downwards.
CCCCGACTTCATAGCCGCCGTTGGCGGTGACGCACCAGATCACCCGCGCGGTGGCGGCGAACGAGGGTTGCACCAACGGAATGCTCAAACGCACTTCGCTCCCCGGGGTCAGCGCGCGATCGGAGTGGAATGAGAGGCCGCCATAGCTGACGTTGGACATCTGCGGCGTCATCGGCGCCGTGCGGCCGTCGGTGGAGATCTCGATGGGGATGTCCGCGGGGTGACGAATGTATTGCCTCATGCCTCGAACTCCTCCGCCGTGGACGGCGTATCGTCATGGCGCCCGCCCGGGGCCGCGGCGCAAGCGATCGGTGCTGCGGCCCGCTCAGTCTCGGTGGTGAGCAATGCCGCGGCGGCAGAGCCCGTCCTCGGCCCGTCTGCGTAGAGCATAGTCCACGTCCGGGCAAATTCCGCCTGCGGCGGCGCGGGCGCGTGTCTCGTTCAGCGACGCAGCCGCTCGATCTCGTCGGCCAGATGCCGACTGAACGGGATCGAACAGGTGAACGCCGGCGACACCGCATTGAGCACATGAAAGGAGCGATCGTCGCCCTCGTGCAGAAAATCCATCGCCAGTCTGCGCTCGCGCACGTTCACCAGCTGTGCGCGGAGGCCAGGACGCCCCCATCTGCGATAATCATCGACACGCACGCCCTCCACGAGCTCCGCGGCAAGGCGCACCAGCCGCGGGCGCCAGTATTTCGGGAACTCCTGCAGGGCCAGTCGCGCGAATCCGAAGCGGCTGCCCAGCATCAGCCGACCCTGCAGGGCGAGGATCTCGGCGAACTCGCCCGGGCGGAAGCGATCCATGCCCTGGTAATGCTCGCGCCAGAACGCCGGGATCGCGGTCGGTCCGATCTTGACGTGGCCATCGACGGTGACGGTGAAATGCACGCCGAGAAACGGGTTGCGAAGATCGGGCACCGGATAGATCTGCGTGCGTAACGCCCCGGGCGGCTCCGAGGAATACAGGTACAGGCCCTTGAAGGGCAGTACGCGATGGTCGCGCGCGTAGCCGAAATCCCGGGCGAGCCGGTCGGCCTGCAGGCCGGCGGCGTTGATGACGTAGCCGGCGTGTATCTCCCCGCCGGTCGTGCGGATCCCGCCCGCAGTGCGGCCCAGGTAGGCGGTGGAGCGCAGCAGCCGGATGCCGCCGCGCTCGGCGTCCGCAGCCAGCGACTCCATGACGCGCGCGGGATCGACGGAGGCGGTCGTTGGCGACCACAACGCGCGCTCGCAGGTCCTCGCACGCGGTTCGATCGCGCGGGCCTCCTGCGCGGAGATCGACTGCACCTCCACACCGTTGGCACGGCCGCGACGCAGCAGTTCGTCGAGCTGGGCGAGCTCGGTCCCGTCGCGCGCCACCACCAGCTTGCCGCAGCGGTTGATGGGCAGGCCGCGCTCCCGGCAGTACTCGGTCAGGGCGCGGTTGCCGTCGCGGCAGTAGCGTGCCTTGAGCGAATCGGCGGTGTAATAGAACCCGGCGTGCAGCACCCCGCTGTTGCGGCCGCTGGCATGCCAGCCGACCCGGTCTTCCTTCTCCACGAGGACGATGCGCGCCGTCGGGCAGCGCCGCCGCAGCTCCAGGGCCAGTGTCACGCCGATGATGCCGGCACCGATGATGAGGTAGTCCGCGGTCGTCTTCATGGCTGAATTGTATGCGCGGCCTGGCGCGCTCGCCCCCGGGGCAAGGCGGCAGCCCCGCCGCCGGTCCCAGGCGCGCGCCGGATTCGCCACGAACCCGAGCGTGGGCTTAAGCTTACGCCCAGAGGCGCACAGGCGAACGGAAAGCTCGGGCCCAATCCGGACCTCGTCCCATGACGGAAAGATCGAGCAGGAACGACCAGGCGATCCAGGAGCTGCTGGACACGCTGCCGGTTGCCGTTTTCGTGAAGGATGCCGAGAGCCGCTTCCTGTACATGAACAAGGCCTGCGAGGCGCAGCTGGGCGTCGATTTCAGGGAGCTGCACGGCAACGACGGCAGCGGACGGTTCCCGGCCGAGCAGATGCAGCGGGTTCTCGCCAAGGATCGCGAGGTGTTCGCCACCGGCCGGCCCATCGAGTGCGTGGAGACCGTCTGGAACGCGGCGCTGAAGACCAACCGCATCGGACACACCATCAAGAAGCCGATCTACGACGAGGACGGCAGGCCGCGTTTCCTGCTCGGCGCCGTCATCGACATCACCGAGCGCATGCAGTCCGAGCAGGTACTGCGCATGAGCGAGGAGAAGCTGCGCGCCCTCTTCGAGATGTCCCCGCTCGGCATCGCCCGCAACGCGATGGACGGCACCTTCATCGAGGCCAACGCCGCGTTCCTGAAGATCGTCGGCTACTCGCTCGAGGAGCTGAATCGGCTTACCTACTGGGACCTCACGCCGAAGGAATACGAGGACATGGAGGCCCATCAGCTGAATTCGCTCGCGACCACCTCCCGGTACGGTCCGTACGAGAAGGAATACATCGACCGCAACGGACGGCGCGTGCCGGTGCAGCTCACGGGGATGCTGATCACCGGCAGCGACGGCGAGAAGTACATCTGGTCCATCGTCGAGGACATCACCGAGCGCAAGCGGGTGGAGGCCGATCTGCGCCTGGCGGCGCAGGTCTACCAGAGCAGCAGCGAAGGCATGCTGGTCACCGACTCCGAGAACCGCATCATCGGCGTCAACGCGGCCTTCACGAAAATGACCGGATACTCGCTGGAGGAGATCCAGGGCAAGAATCCGCGGCTGCTCAAGACCGGATACCAGGAGCCCGCATTCTACGGGGAGATGTGGCGTTCGCTGCGCGAGCACGGCTACTGGCAGGGGGAGCTGTGGGATCGCTGCAAGGACGGAGACGTGAAGGCCACCCGGCTCACGATCAATGCCATCGAGAACGAGGAAGGCGCGGTGCAGCGCTACGTGGCGCTGTACTCTGACATCACCGAGAAGAAGCGCTCGGAAGAGACCATCTGGAAGCAGGCCAACTTCGACATGCTCACGGGGCTCCCCAACCGGCGCATGTTCCGCGACCGCCTCGAGCAGGAGGTGCTGAAAGCCACCCGCGCCGGCACGCGCGTGGCGCTGTTTCTCATCGATCTGGATCGCTTCAAGGAGGTCAACGACACGCTCGGCCACGCGCTTGGCGACGCGTTGCTGAGGCAGGCCGCGCGCCGCCTGTCCGGCTGCGTGCGGCAGTCCGATACGGTGGCGAGGCTCGGGGGCGATGAATTCACCGTGGTGCTGAGCAACACGCACGACGTCTCTCACGTGGAGACCGTGGCGCAGAAGATCGTCGAAGCGCTCGCCGAGCCGTTTCAGCTCGAGGGCGAACAGGCGTACGTGACCGCCAGCATCGGGATCACGCTGTATCCGAACGACGCGAAGGACGTCGACGAGCTGATCCGCAACGCCGACCAGGCGATGTACGCGGCCAAGGAGAGGGGCCGCAACCGATTCTGCTACTTCACCCCGGCGCTGCAGGAGGCCGCCCTGCACCGGCTGAGGCTCGTCAACGACCTGCGTCAGGCGATGGCGGAGAACCAGCTCTCGCTGCACTTCCAGCCGATCGTCGAGCTGGCGACCGGACGCATTCGCAAGGCCGAGGCGCTGCTGCGCTGGACGCACCCCGTCCGCGGCATGGTCAGTCCGATGGAATTCGTGCCGCTGGCCGAGCACAGCGGCCTCATCGTGCCCATCGGCGAGTGGGTGTTCCGGGAGGCCGCGCGCTGGGCCAAGCGGTGGCACGAGTCGCTGCCGGACGGATTCCAGGTGAGCGTCAACGAGTCGCCGGCGCAG
>CAZTPK010000116.1:0-6346 GCA_964614765.1 uncultured Gammaproteobacteria bacterium | reverse complement strand
CCTTGGTTCCGACGCGCGTTTCGTCGAGACGGTGGGCCTGAGCCGCTCGGGCACACCGGCCGTCGACTTGACCGACGAGTCATCCATCGCGAACGCCGCCGCGCAGATCGCACGTGGCGGCCGCGATCTCAGGCTGCTCATCGATGCGACGGGCATCCTGCATGGCGAGGGCTGCGAGGCCGAGAAGACCTGGCGCCGGCTCGACCCCGCCGCAATGGCGCGATCGTTTGCGGTCAACGCCATCGGGCCGATGCTGCTCATGAAGCACTTCCTGCCTCTGCTCGCGCGCAGCGGCAAGTCCGTGTTCGCGACTCTGTCGGCCAAGGTCGGCAGCATCGGCGACAACCGTCTCGGCGGCTGGTACAGCTACCGCGCGTCGAAGGCAGCGCTCAATCAGTTCGTGCGCACCGCCGCGATCGAGCTGCGGCGCAGCCATCCCGAGGCGGTGTGCGTGGCGCTGCATCCGGGCACCGTCGATTCGCGCCTCGCCGCGCCGTTCGCCAAGACCGGTCTCGGCGTCCGTCCGCCGCCCGAGGCGGCGCGGCTACTGCTGGGGGTCATCGATGCGCTGACAGCTGGCGACTCGGGCAGCTTCATCGACTACCGTGGCGGTCGTCTGCCCTGGTGACAGACGCAACCCGCCTGGCCGTAACACGCATACACCAAAGGAGCCCGCCTGCCATGCCGACATCACTGCCCTACCGGGTCAACACGCAGACCGGCGACGTCATCGACTACAGCTTCACCCTGCACCCGCAGACCCGCTCGGCCACGGATGTCGCCCGCCTGCTCTCGTCCCTCCTCGAAACGCTCGATCGCGAGATCCGCATCGGCGGCAACAGCGGCAACGGCGACGTGTTGCAGGCGCTCGCCATGGCGCTCGCAGTACGCGCATCGATGATCCACGCACCGCGCGAACTGACCGCGCGGCTCGCCTCGGATCTGCTGCGCGACGCGCTCGCGGCCGCGGCCGAGGCGCGGCACGCGGGACCGTCGCCGGGCCATGCGTGAGCGTCGCGAGTCGCAGCGGGATCGATACCCCACCCATTCAGAGACAGCCGCCCCCGCGCATCGCATTAATGCGCGGTTCAGATTGAAGCCCCCCGGCCGTCGATCGGTGTGAGTTGCGGGGAAATGTGTGGCGTCGTTCACCAAAAAGTGCGGCTTCGCCTACGCATACTGGAGGCCATTCGGAAGCACTCGCTCAGCCTCGGCGCGGAGAAACCGGGAGAGGCATTTGCGACCTGGGCATTATTCGATATGAGGGGATCGAAACCATGAAGACACGCAACCTGATGGGTGCCGCGCTGTGCGGCACGATGTCGCTGCTGGCCGCCAGCAGTGCGCAGGCGGCGGTGCTAGCCTTGTACGAGTTTCAGAGCGGCAGCCTGTCGTCGACCGATGCCGATGCGAACTCCACCGCATCGGCGTTCACGGGCAACGGCCTGGCCGATCTCAACCAGGGTAACGCCTACAGTTTCCTCGACACGGACATCGCGAGCGGCGACTACCTGAGCTTCACGCTCGCACCGAACGGCGCCGGCACGCTCGACCTCACCACGTTCTCGTTCTCGGGCTATCGCCTCGGCGCAGGATCGACGACGGGCACGGTGCAGGTGTACTCGAGCCTCGACGGCTTCGCCTCGGCGCTCGGCCTCTTCAACACCGCCACATTCACCTCGGCAACCACGCAAACGCTCGACAGTCCGTCCGCGGCGGGATTCTTCGTCGACGTGAGCGACGCGGTGTTCGACGCGATCGGTCCGGCGGGCGTGGCGTTCCGCTTCTTCTTCACGGGCAGCGCCGGGGGCCCGCCCAACCGCCGCAATGCGATCGACGACATCACGGTAACGGGTACGGCCGTGCCGCTGCCCGCGCCGTTGCTCCTGCTGGGCAGCGGGCTCGCGGGTCTGCTGCTGGCGCGCCGCCGCCTGCAGCCGCCGGCCAGCGCCGAGACGGAGATCCGCTCGGCTGGTTAGGAAAGCCCTAACCAAGTTCATCCTGGATTTCTCAGAGCACGGTCGGCAAGAAGTGCGATGCTTGCCGACCTTCATTGTCGACGGCCTCGGGCGATCGGCAATGGCGGCGCATCCATGCAGCGCAGGAACCTCTGCTCTTTGCAGACCTTCCTCAGTGCTGGTGCAACTCGTCCGCCGCGCCGGCAGCGAGGTTCGGGAAGCGCGTCGTCGCGTACGCCGAGTGGCAGGCCACGCAGCTCTCCACCATGCGGAAGAAGTAGAAGACCGTCAGTTCCGCGTCGCGCGCCTCGGCGACCCGGCCCAGGTTGCCCGCCTCGCGGTGAAAGTTCGCGTCCATGAGCTTGAAGACCTCGGGCAGGGCCGCCTCCAGCTCCTCCTTCTGCGCGGCGGTTAGCTTCTGCTCCATGATGTAGCTCGCCCTGATCCGCGCACTGATCTCCGCGATCGTCTTCCAGTCCCCGGTCGCGATCGCCGGGACCAGCGCCTGCACGCCGCCCGAGATCCCCTGCATCTCCTCGCGCAGCAGCTCGAGCAACTCCGGCGAGAGGGCGAGCGCCGGCGCCACCGCAGGTGCTGCCGCGGGATGCCGTGTCGCTGCGCAACCGGATTCCAGCGCGCGGACGCCGCCAGTCGCGAACCACGCAATCGCGCAGGCAGACAGAACAATACACAACGTGCGGGTCATACGCGTCATGTCGTTGACCTCCGATGGAGTACGGTGCAACCCTGCGAAGAGGAGGATCCTGTGGCCTGCCTCCGGGCCACAGGCGCGAGGGCGGGAGCCGCGGGACCTGGAGGCGCAGGACGAATCACTGCTCCCGGCTCTCGCGCATGATCGTGCGGTACAGGGCGCGGTACTGCTCGCTCACCGCGCTGCCGAAGAGCGGATCCTCCCTGCGCGGGACGCCGCGCTCGATGGCCTGCCAGTCCTTTTCGCTCACCACGGCGCGGGCCCGCGGGAAAACGGTACTCTCCTCGAAGGCCATGTGCCGCCGCGACCGCGCGATGTAATCCAGCAGCATGTCGACGAGTCGCTCGCGCGGGATCATGGCCGGTCCGCTGAAGGCGGAAAGCATGGCGAGTATCTCCTTGGCGGCCTTGGTCAGCGTACCGTGCTCGAGCGACAGCGCGTCCACGCTCTCGACGCTGGGCGGATCGCAGCGGCGCAGCACCTCGAAGATCAGATCCTCGCTGGGGTGGTGGTAGAGGTCCGGATGGTGGGCGATGTAGCTGAAGATGTCCTGCAGCATCCGCGCATCGACCGTCTCGCCCCTCTGGAGAAGGTCGCACTGCGCCTCCAGCACGTCGAGCAACCGGGCGATGTTGACGTGATCCGCGTGCAATCGGTCAAGCATGCCGGTCATGGCGCCATCCTCCGCTGGAGTCGCACATCACCTTCCTAGCACATCGAGCCGTTTCGCGGTTGACCCGGGTCAGGAACGCGGCCGCCGCATCAGTCGCGGGATTCCACGATCACCTGGCGGACCTTGCCGCTGCGCGGGGCAGCGGCCGGCAGCGTCTCCTCCAGCTCGACCCGCACGTTGCCCAGCCCTTGCGCCGCGAGGTACACGTTCAGCGCCCCCGACACCCGGCGCCAGATCGCCTGCCGGTCACCGGCGTCGCGTTCGCCCAGTCGCAGCGTCAGCAGCTCGGCGCCCTTCTGCACGATCTGGAACCGGCGCAGCCCCACGGCCGCCTCGATGACGCTCGTGATGGCCGCGGGAAGCAGTGTGACGGCCCTCCCGTCCGCCGCGCGCAGGGAGAGCAGATCGTCGCGCCTCCCCTCCACCTGGATCGCCGGCAGTGCGTCGCCGCACGCGCAGGGCGTGCGCTTGAGGATGACGCTGTCGCCCAGGTCGTAGCGGATCACCGGCTGCACGAGGTTGGCGAGATTGGTCAGCAGGACGGTGTGGGAGGGTTCCCCGGGCGCAGTCGGCAGGTAGTCGGCGTCCACGGGCTCCAGCAGGACCCAGTCGGCGTTCACATGCAGCCAGCCCTCGCGGCATCCGTATGCGATGCTCAGGCATTCGGAGGCGCCGTACTCGTTCTCCACGGGGCAGCCGAACGCGCTCTCGATCTCTGCCAGCGCCGCGGCGGTGAGGCCCTCACCATACGACCAGAGGGTCGCAGGACTGATCCGCAGACGTCCGGCCTTGCGCTCGCCCGCGAGCAGCAGCAGAGCGGTCGGATAGCTCGCCAGGAACGCCGGCTGATACGCGTTCAACTGCTCCACGAGGCTGGCCAGGGGATCCAGCACGGAGTAGCTGCGCGCCTCGATCCAGGGGACCTGCCGGTGGGTGCGGCGCCACGAGGCGATGCCGGCATAGTGATCGCCCGTGGCGGTGATGAGGGCGGCCCGCCCGCCCTGCGCGAGCAGCCCCCAGCCGTAGCGCATCGCCATGCCCATCGTCTGCAGCTGCAGGCTGGCGAGCGCGTCGTAGGTGGCCAGGGCATTCGGGTCCTGGACGAAGAGCCCGGGCTCCCCGCTGGTGCCCGAGCTCTTCCACACCAGGTATCGGCCGAGGAACCGCTCCCCGATGTGACCGCGATCCGCGAGGAAGGCCTCGAGGCGACGGCGGGTTATCCGGGGATCCGTCACCCACTCGTCGAAATGGGTCATCAGCTCGCGCTTGCAGACCACCGGCAGTTCGCCGACGGAGCGCACGGCCGGGGCGACCCCGCGATAGGCCTTGCGGTAGAAGCCGGAGTGCGCGCGCGCGAAATCGACGAGGGTCCTGAGCCGCTCGCGGCACACCGCTTCAATGGCCGGTCTGCCGCCGGCACGGGTCCACCGGACAGCGGCCATCCGCGCCGCCCAGTCCAGGGAGGCGGCCCAGGCGCGCATCGGCGCCCACGGATCCATATCGCCGACGGGCATGTCCGCCCAGGGGCCCGCTTCAAAAAAATGCTGCGTCATTTCTTCGAACCGCCTCCCGTCGCGAGAGCGAGGTTTCGGCAACCAGGGCTAGAGGAAGGGGGTCTGTCCGCTGAGGACCTCCCACACCTCGTCCGGGGACGCCCTGACCGCCAGCGATGCCTCTGACACGGAGACGATCTCGAACCCGAGCTGTCGCAGCTTCTCGGCGTAATGCTGCATTGGAGGGGGTTGATCGGGCCGGTCGCTGCCGGTATCGAAGCGGCGCGCCTCCTCGACCGTGAACGTGTAGATCCCCTTGTCGTGATCGTACCCGGTCATCGTCCTTCTCCTCGAGGAGCGTTGCGCTATGCGCATCCTAGCAGCAGCGCGCAGGGCGATCATCCGCCCCCCTGAGCAAGCTCTGAATAAGTCCATCCGGGACTCCCCAGAGCACTGCCGGCAAGAAGCGTGATTCTTGCCGACCTTCCTTTTCAATGGCCTGCGGCCATCGAACGGGGGTTGCATACATGCGCCGCAGGAAGCTCTGCGTTTTTGCAGAGCTTCCCTAAAGCCGGACCCCTGGACTGCCGCTAAAGCCTCTGCGTGGGTCAATGACTGGCCCGTCCGGGGCAGGGCTCTCGCCCCAACAGGGGGACACCGAGACCATGATGACCGCTTTACGCAAGAGATCCATCGTTCAGCAGACAGCATTGATGATCTTCGCCGCCACCCTGATCGTGCTGGCGGCACAGACCGGCTTTGCCGTGCGCGACAGCCACAAGGTGCTGCTCGCGCAGGCGCAGGAGCGACTCGCGAAGGACGTCGGCCTGATCGTGACGCTGCTCGAGTTCTACGACCGCACCTTGCGCAGCAATACCGAGCGGGTGGGCGGCGTCTTCCGCGCGCAGTTCACGCAGCCCTACAGCCTGGATACCACCACCACGGTCCGCATCGGCGACTACGACAGTCCGCTGCTGCGTCACGGGGAGGAGACCCTGAACCTCGCCACCGCGCGCGTGGACGAGTTCAGCGCCATGACCGGGAGCGTGGCGACCATCTTCGTGCGCTACGGGGAGGACTTCCTGCGTGTGGCGACCTCGGTGCAGAAGGACGACGGCGAGCGCGCGATCGGCACCCTGCTCGGCACCACCCACCCGGCCTACGCGAAGCTCATGCGGGGGGAAACGTTCATCGGACCGGCGCACCTGTTCGGCCGGGATTACATGACCGAGTACACGCCGATCCGCTCCCAGAGCGGCGAGGTGATCGGCGCCCTGTTCATCGGCTTCGATTTCACCGACGGCCTGCGCTCGCTGAAGGACACGATCGTCAACATCGACTTCTGGCAGAACGGCAGGGTCTTCATACTCGATGCACGCGCCGGCGAGGCACGCGGCAGGCTCGTCGCGCACCGCGGCCCGCAGGACATCGACTATTTGCAGCTCGCGGACGCCGACGGCAACAGGCCGTTCGGCAAGGTGCTCGAGGGCGACGCCGGTCAGCTGCACTA
>CAZTPK010000115.1:0-6358 GCA_964614765.1 uncultured Gammaproteobacteria bacterium | reverse complement strand
GCGCCACGCTGGCGCGCTTCCGGCAGGTCTCGGAGTTGTCGGGCGGCAGGGTACCTTCGCAGACCGAGATGGATACTGCCGAGGCGAATCTCAAGCGTGCCCAGGCCAACGAGGCCAGCGCCCGCGCGAGTGTCTCCCAGGCGCGCGCCGAGCTGCAGTCCAACGAGACCGACGTCGAGAAGGCCAGCATACGCTCGCCGATCGACGGCGTGGTCCTCTCGCGCCAGGTGGAGCCGGGCCAGACCGTGGCCGCCTCCTTCCAGGCACCGGTGCTGTTCACGCTGGCCGAGGATCTCTCGAAGATGGAGCTGCAGGTGGACGTCGACGAGGCCGACGTCGGCCAGGTCGAGACGGGGCAGAAGGCCACCTTCACCGTGGACGCTTGGCCCGGGCGGCGGTACGAGGCGGTCATCACCCGCGTCGGTTACGGCTCGCAGGAGAAGGACGGCGTGATCTCGTATCTGACCGTGCTCGAGGTGGACAACGACGACCTGAGCCTGCGCCCCGGCATGACCGGCACCGCGGAGATCACCACGATCACGCGCGAGAACGCGCTGCTGGTGCCGAATGCCGCGCTGCGCTACACGCCGCCCGCGGAAACGGATGCCGCGAAGACGACCACGGGGCGCGGCCTGGTGGGTTTCCTGATCCCGCGACCTCCGCCGCAGGTGCGGAAGGTCCGGCAGGTGACCGCCGACGCCACGCCGCGCGTGTGGACGCTGCGCGACGGCCAGCCCGTGGCGATCGAGATCCGGACCGGCGCTACCAACGGCCGCGTGACGGAGGTCTTGGGCGGTCCGCTCGAGGTCGGCACGCAGGTGATCACGGAGAGCGTGAGCACAGCCCCATGATCGAGGCGGTACCGCTCATCAGGCTGTCCGGCATCACCAAGACCTATGGCCGCGGTCAGGCCGCCTTGCAGGCCCTGAAGGGCATCGATCTCGACGTCGAAGCGGGCGATTTCGTCGCCATCATGGGCCCCAGCGGCTCCGGCAAATCTACCGCGATGAACATTCTCGGCTGCCTCGATACTCCCACCAGCGGCAGCTACGAGTTCAAGGGCGTGCATGTCGAGGCCTTGTCGCGCAACCAGCGTGCGCTGCTTCGGCGCCGCCATCTCGGCTTCGTGTTCCAGGGCTTCAACCTGCTGCCGCGCACCACTGCGCTGGAGAATGTCGAGCTGCCGCTCATCTATCGCGGCGAGCGTGCTGGCGCGCGTCACGCCGCGGCGCGCGTGGCGCTCGAGCAGGTCGGCCTGAAGGGCTGGGAGCACCACACGCCGGCAGAGCTGTCCGGCGGACAGCAGCAGCGCGTGGCCATCGCCCGCGCCATCGTCACCCGACCGGCGGTGTTGCTGGCCGACGAGCCGACCGGCAACCTCGACACCCGCACGAGCGAGGAGATCATGGATCTGATCGGCGCGTGCAACCGCGAGCAGGGCATCACCGTGCTGATGGTAACCCACGAGCCGGACATGGCGGCATACGCCAAGCGCATCGTCCGCTTTCTCGACGGTCGCATCGACAGCGACCGCCTCAACTCGGAGGCCGCCTGATGCTGTGGAACACTTTGCTGCTCGCGCTGCGCGCCATACGGCGCAATCTCATGCGCTCCTTCCTCACCGTGCTGGGCATCGTCATCGGCGTTGCCGCCGTCATCACCATGGTCACCCTGGGCAACGGGGCCACCCGGTCCGTGTCCGACCAGATCTCCAGCATGGGCAGCAATCTGTTGATGGTGAGGCCGGGCCAGCGTTTCGGTCCCGGCGCCGAGGCCGCACCCAACTTCAAGAGCGCCGACGTCGATGCCGTGCGCAGTCAGATCAGCGGCGCGGAAAGGGTCGCCCCGGTGGTGAACATGGCGGCGACCGCCGTGTTTCAGGCCAGCAACTGGTCCACCGTGGTCACCGGCACCAGCAACGATTACTTTCCGGCGGGCAACTGGGTGCTGGCAGCCGGTCGCTACTTCAGCGAGACCGAGGAGCGGGCGGGCAAGGCGGTGTGTGTGATCGGCGACACCGTGCGCGAGAAGCTGTTCGGCCGACAGAACCCGGTGGGCAGCGAGATCCGCATCAAGCAGTTCGCGTGCGAGGTGATAGGCCTGCTCAAGGCGAAGGGCCAGTCGGCGATGGGCCAGGACCAGGACGACACCGTGGTGATGCCGCTGCGCACCGTACAGCGGCGCCTGACCGGCAACCAGGACATAAGCCGCCTGACCGTCTCCGTAAAGGACGGTGCGTCCATCGACGCGGTCAAGCAACAGCTCACCCTGCTGCTGCGCGAACGGCGCAACCTCGCCGAGAGCGAGGACGACGACTTTCGCGTCATGGACACCCGCCAGATCGCCGAGACACTCACCAGCACGACGAAGATCCTCACCATGCTGCTCGGCGCAGTGGCGGCGGTCAGCCTGCTGGTGGGCGGCATAGGCATCATGAACATCATGCTGGTGTCGGTCACGGAGCGCACGCGCGAGATCGGCATCCGGCTTGCCATCGTCGCGCTGGAGCGGGAGGTGCTGCTGCAGTTCCTGATCGAGGCGGTCGTGCTGTCGAGCCTCGGCGGCCTGATCGGCATCGCCATCGCCACCGCGGCGTCCGTGGGCCTGGCAGGCGTGATGAACGTGCCCTACATGTTCGACGCCGGCATCAACCTGCTGTCGTTCCTGTTCTCCGCGGCGATCGGCGTGATCTTCGGTTACTTCCCCGCGCGCCGGGCGGCGGCTCTGAATCCGATCGACGCCCTGCGCCACGAGTGAGCAAGGGCGACCGGCCTCGGCGCGCAGTGGCCGCGCCGGCCCCCCGGGCAACGCCGTGCCGAGCCGGCCCCCGGTCAGGCGGGCCGCAGCGAATACCGCCGCAGGCTGCCCGCGAATTCCGCCAGGGCGCCGATGCCGGTCTCCTCTGCCTGCCGGCACCACTCCTGCAGCGCGGCCACCAGGGTCTCGGGCGCCGCGGAGCGCGCCGACCAAAGCGACTGCAACGAATGCTTGAACTGATGCACGCGCGCGAGCGCATGGCTGTGTTCCAGCGCCTGGCTCAGCCGGGCCCGCGTGACCTCATCGAGCAGCGATTCCCGGCTCAACCAGCGCTTCACTGGCTTGAGCAGCGAACGGGACTCGAGGCCCGCGCGCCGTATCTCCTCCCGGTAGACGCGTCCGACCACCTCCTGGGCATACGCCGCCATCACGTGCATGCGGTGTCTCGCGATGGCGCGGACGGTATCGATGTCTATGCCCACCTTGTCGCGAACTTTCGCCGGTTTTGGCGCCACCCTGCGAACGCTCGCCAGGCCGACGAGCACCAGCGTGCGGATGTAGGCCCATCCGAGATCGAACTCCCAGGGTTTCTGCGAGAACTTCGCGGAGCTGGCGAAGGCGTGATGGTTGTTGTGCAGTTCCTCGCCGCCGATCAGCAGCCCCCATGGCACGATGTTCGTCGAGGCGTCCTCCACCTCGAAATTTCGGTAGCCGAAATAGTGTCCGACGCCGTTGATGACGCCGGCCGCGAAGAACGGTATCCACGCCATCTGCACCGCCCAGACGGTGAGCCCGATCACTCCGAACAACGCCAAGTCCGCCAGCAGCATCAACACGACGCCCAGGTCCTTGTGGCGGGAGTAGACATTGCGCTCCACCCAGTCATCCGGGGTGCCGTAGCCGTATTTCTCCACCAGCACCTTGTCGTTGGCCGCACGCCGGTAGAGCTCCGCGCCCTGCCACAGGACGGTGGCGATGCCGTAGACGCGGGGGCTATGCGGGTCCTCCGGCGTCTCGACCCGGGCATGATGCTTGCGATGCACGGCGGCCCATTCCCTGGTGTTCATCGACGTCGTCAGCCACAGCCAGAATCGGAAGAAATGCGAGACCGCCGGGTGCAGATCGATGGCGCGGTGCGCCTGATGGCGGTGCAGGAAAACCGTAACCGAAACGATGGTGACATGGGTCAATGCCAGGGTCACCAGCACATATCCCCACCACGGCAGTTCGATAAGCCCATTGAACATACCAACCTCCCCCTCTCACTTCCGGGTAAACTGTAGCGGAAGTCGATCCTACGGTCTAATGACGATGCGGGCAGAACACCTGGAACCGGCGGCTCGCTGCGGTGCATCGGTTCGGCCATGCCGCTAGGCCGTCGCGATGACGCCTCGCGGCACGGTACCATGCTGGAGGAGCTGCCGGCGGCTCTGAGTTATCCATGCAGGGGTCATGCCGTGGTGATAATAGCGGTATTCGCCGTCCTGTTCTGGATCGGCAGCTCGTCGCCGCTGGGCCTGGTAGCGGCGATCATCGCCGTCTCCTGGCCGATGAAATACGCCTATCACGTCCTCGAGCGCACCGCGCATGGCCGTTTCCAACCGCCGCCGATGACGGTCGAACTCGTGAATCCCCTCAGCCAGCAACCCCTCAAGCACCTGCTGCTCCTGCTGGCCGCCTTCGCCCTGTGCTATTGGAGCGAGGTGCTCCTCGGACGCTGGGCGTCGGCCACCCTGTTCACGCTCATACTGCTGCTGCAGCCCGCCATCGCGGCCCAGATCGCGCTCGACGACGATCTGCTGATGGCGCTGGACCCCACGGCACTGCTCGGCCTGGTGCGCGCGTGCGGGCGCGATTACGCCATCGTCACCGCGGTGCCGCTGCTCCTGGGCGTGGCGATCTATCTCGCCGCGGGCCATCTGGCGCCCGCGCTCACCTTCGCGCTGATGCTGTACGCGGTGATCGCGACCTTCCACCTTACCGGACGCCTGCTCTACCGGCATCGCGATGCGCTGGGTTTCGAGCCGGATCTCGCGCCGGAGCGCGACGAATCGGAACGCCGGCACCGGCAGCGCGCGGAGATCAACCGCGTGCTGGACGAGGCCTATCGAGCCGCCAGCTCCAATCGCAGCCGCGACGCCATGGCGACCCTGGAGGCGGGGCTGAAGCGTCAAGGCGATCGCGTCGAGGACCACATATACGTGCATGGACAGCTGCTGGACTGGCCAATGCCCGAACCGGCGTTGCGGCACGGTCAAGTCCTCATCACGCGGCTGGTGCGTGCACGGCGGCTCGCCGAAGCGCTCGAGGTCTACGAGCGATGCCTGTCGCTGTCACAGGAGTTCCGTGTCGAAGAGGCCGGCCAAGTCTTGCCGATCGCACGCCTTGCCCACACCCTGGGCAAGACGGAGCTGGCGTCGCACGTGCTCAAGGGATTTGCTGCGCGCTTCCCGGATCATCCGGACGGGGGCGCCGTGCTGCGCCTGGAATCGGAGCTGTCGCAGCGACGGTAGATACCGCGCGGCGGCAGCGCCGGATCCGGAACGGACCGCGGCTTGGCAATGCCCGGATGAGAGGAAATAATAGCCCGCGAACATGGCCAGCCCCGATGAACTCCTGATTGCCGCACGCGGGTTGTCGCGCACGTACGGCGAGCGGCGCGTGCTGCACGACATCGACGTCGCCGTCCGCCGTGGCGAAGTGGTCGGTTTTCTGGGACCCAACGGCGCCGGAAAGTCCACGACCATGCGCATCTTGAGCGGGGTGCTCGCGCCCAGCGGCGGCACCGTGCACATCGCCGGCATCGACCTGTTGGAGCATCCCATCGCGGCGAAGCGTCGCATCGGCTACCTGCCCGAGCAGCCGCCGGTCTATCGCGAACTGACCGTCGATGAGTACCTGCGCTATTGCGCGCGCCTGCACAGCGTTCCCGCCGCCGCGGCGAGATCAGCGCTGGCCAGAGCCAAGGAACGATGTGGCCTGCAAGAGATCGGCGCAAGGCTGATCGGCACCCTTTCCAAGGGCTATCAGCAACGCCTCGGCATAGCGCAGGCGATCATCCACTCCCCGGAGGTCGTGATCCTCGACGAGCCCACCGTCGGCCTCGACCCGATTCAGATCCGGGAGATCCGGCAACTGATACGCGAGCTGCGCACCGATCACGGTGTCCTGCTTTCCACGCACATCCTTCCCGAGGTCCAGGCGGTCTGCGATCGCGTGGTGCTGATCAACGCCGGGCGGATCGTACTGGACGCGACCTTGGCCGCGCTGTCGGAGGCGACCCGCGGCTGGCGCGTGCGTCTGCGCCGGCCGCCGCCCATCGAGACGCTGAAGTCGCTCGACGGCGTGCAACGGGTGGACGTGCTGGACGCGCAGTGTTTCCTGATCGCCGGCCCCCGGCTCGACAGCGAGGAGTTCGCCCGCCGCTGCGTCGGCGCGGACTGGGGTCTCATCGAGCTCGCGCCGCAGGATCGATCGCTGGAAGAGGTCTTCCTGCGCGTGACCTCCGGCGATCTCGCCGCAGAGGCGGCGTAGATGACGGCCGCCATCGCCGCGCGCGAGCTGCGCTCGCTGTTTCTCTCCCCGCTGGCCTGGGTGATCC
>CAZTPK010000114.1:0-6362 GCA_964614765.1 uncultured Gammaproteobacteria bacterium | reverse complement strand
GCTGAAATACAGCGCGCGTCCGTGAACATCCACCACCACCTTCACGATGTTCGGGTCGAAGACGTCACGCGCCTCGTGTATGCGCTCGCATACCGTGGCCATCACCGCCTGGTCATCCTGCACGAGCAGGTCGGCGACCTGGTGCAGGACCTCCGGCGGCATCAGCGGCTCGTCTCCCTGCAGGTTGACCACGACGTGCTCCGCGTCGAACCGCAGTGCCTCGACCGCCTCGGCAATTCGATCCGTTCCCGACGGATGCTCCGCGGAGGTCATCACCACCTCGGCGCCGAAACCGCGCGCCACCGCGGCGATGCGCGCGTCGTCGGTGGCGATGACGACCCTCCTCGCCCCGCTGCCGCAGGCGCGTCGATGGCCATGCTGCAGGAGGGGCATGCCGGCGATGTCGACAAGCGGTTTGCCGGGGAAGCGGCTGGAGGCATAGCGTGCCGGGATGATGACGGTAAAGGGCATGAAATCTCCTCGCTGCACGACGATCCCGTGCACCCGCTTCAGCGCAGACGCTCATACTCCTCGTCGGTGAGCGGTCTCGCCTCCTCCTCGAGCATCACCGGTATGCCGTCGCGGATCGGATAGGCCAGCCGCGCCGCCTTCGAGATGAGTTCCTGCCGTTCCTTGTCATATATGAGCGGCGCCTTGGTGACAGGGCAGACCAGAATGTCCAGCAGGCGTTTATCCATGCGAATTCCTCTTCAACAGTTCGAGAAGGCGGTGACCGAAGACCGGAGGCAAATCCGCTTCGATGGGCTCGAACCAGTGTTCGGGGCCGGCGAAACGGCTGCATTTCACCGCGTCCTTCTCGGTCATGATAACCGGCAGGCCGTCATTGAAGCAGATGTCCGTCATCTCGTAGCGATGATGATCGGGGAAGGCGTGGCGGTGAACGCGGTAGCCGCGCATGCGCAGGGAATTGAAGAAGGTGTCCGGATTGCCCGTGCCGGCAACCGCGTGCACCTCCACCCCCTGTGCCGGCGCCGGCGGCGCGACGCCCTGGCGATCGCCGCGCACCGGCCGCATGGGCATGCTCAGATACTTCATGGCGAACTCGCCGCGGCCGGCGATGCCGTTGGTGACGATCATGTCGACGCTCTTCAAACGCGACACCGGTTCGCGCAGCGGGCCGGCAGGCAGGCAGTGGCCGTTGCCGTGCCGCCGTACGCCGTCGACGACCGCGATCTCGACGTCGCGCCCGAGCCGGTAATGCTGCAACCCGTCGTCGCAGACGATCACATCGCAGTGATGGTGCTGCAGCAGCGCCGAGGCGCAGGCCAGACGGTCCGGACCGACCGCCACCGGACCGTCGCAGTGGCGCGCGATCACCAGCGCCTCGTCGCCGACCATGAAGGCGTCGCTGTCGGGACGCACCTGTTGCGGCCAGCTGCGCGCGTGGCCGCCGTAGCCGCGGCTCACCACGCCGGGGCGCATACCGTTGGCCTTCAGGAAGTTGCAGATCCAGATCGTCAGTGGGGTCTTGCCGGTGCCGCCGACGCTGATGTTGCCGACCACGATGACCGGCACCGGCAGCGACCCGGCGCGCAACAGGCCCCCGCGGTAGGCGCGGCGCCGCAGCCACACGCCGGCGGCGAAGACGGCGGACAACGGTAGCAGCGGCAGGTAGAGCGGATGTCCCGTGTACCAGATGTCTTCGAGCCTGATGCCCAAGGGCGGGCCCTTATTTTCCAGCAGTGTCTGTGGCCTCACCCTCGGACCGCACCTCGGTGGCGAACGAGACGTGCACCCAGCCGAGCTGGCGCGCGACGTCGAGCACCGTAATCACGGACTGATGAGACGCGTTGGCGTCGGCATGAATCAGCACGCGCGGCGCGCTCTGCCCCGCCGCGGCCTCGACCATTCCCTGCTTCAGCGTGGATTCCTGCGTGCTGAGCAGCGCCTTGCCATTGACGAAATAGTGACCCTCCCGATCCACGGTCACGTCGACCGGTGTGGGCGTCTCCGCCTTTTCGATGCTCTTGCTCGCCGAGGGCAGGGTCAGATTGATGTGCTCGGGATTGAGAAACGTCGTGGAAACCATGAAGAAGATGAGCAGCAGCAACACCACGTCGATCAGCGACGTGACATTGATGTCGATGTTGTCTTCCTGACCCCGCTGGAAGTTCATCAGGGCGATTCCTTGCGGCCGGCGACACGTCGCCGCTGGCCGGCGCGACCGGAGGTCAGGTCGATCGAGGCAGGCGCATCGCTGTCGGCGCCGGCAACGGTCGACTCCGACTCACGCTCGCCATGGAGGATCTCCACCATCTTGATTGCTTCCTGTTCCATGTCGACGATCAATGTCTGCACCTTGCCGCGCAGGTAACGGTGCATGAGCAATGCGGGTATCGCGACCGTGAGTCCTGCCGCCGTCGTGATCAATGCCTGCCCTATGCCGGCGGATAACGCCTGGGGATTTCCCGCACCGTGCTCGGCGACGGCAGTGAACATGCTGATCATCCCGAATACCGTACCCAGCAGCCCGAGCAGTGGCGATACCGCGGCGATCGATCCCAGCATATTGAGATATCGCTCGAGTTCGTGCGCCACGTGGCGCCCGACCTCTTCGATCGACTCCTTCATCACGGAGCGGTCGTATTTCATGTTGACCAGGCCGGCGGCGAGCACCCGGCCAAGCGGTGAACTCAGGCGCAGTGCCTGCAACCGCTTTGCATCCAGCACGCCGCTGCGCGCCCACTGCCATACCTGCTCGACCAGCCCGCGCGGGATGACGCGCTTGCGCTGCAGCGTCCACAGACGCTCGACGCTGATCGCCAACGCGACTATCGAACACATGACGATGGGCCACATGACCCATCCGCCTGCCTTGATGATCTCGAACACGGGCGATCGCTCCCTTCCTGCGCTGGCGTTTGCGGCGCTGACCATAGCAAAGGATGCCGCGCAGGAAAAGCCCGAGTCTCCAGGCCGCCCGCGGCCTCAGTCGTTCATCCAGAAGCGGCGGTGCGCACTACGGTAGCGCTCGGCGCCGATGCCGGAACCGTCGACGCGCAGCGTCACGGCGCCGTCGCGATCGGTGCGGAGGATCTCCGCCCGCTGTCGGCGATATCGCTCGAGGACCGCAGCAGCCGGAAAGCGCCAGCGATTGCGGTAGCCGACCGGAAAGACGACGTAGCGCGGCATGACGGCGGCGAGGAATGGCGCGCTGGAGGAAGAGGCGCTGCCGTGATGCGGCGCCAGCACGATCTCGTGCCGCAGCCCCGGGCCATGACGATCGATGAGACCACGCTCGGCGTCGTCCTTGATGTCGCCGGTCAGCAGGGCTCGGCCGCCACGGCCGCGCACGCTGAGCACGCACGATGCATCGTTGTCGTCGCCCTGGAAGCCCGCGGGCGGACTCAGCACCCGGAACTCCACGCCGTCCCAGTGCCAGGTGAGGCCGTCCTGGCACGCGCGCACCCGGGGATGATCGATCGGCAGCGGCCCGCCCGACAGCACTGCACCGACGGGCATCTGCGCGAGCACCGATTCCAACCCACCGCGATGATCGAGATCGCCATGGCTGACGACCAGCCGGTCTATCGAGGCGACGCCGGCATGGCGCAGATAGGGCACGACGACCGCGGCGCCGGCATCGAAGCGGTCGCTGAAGCGCGGTCCGGTATCGAACACCAGAGTCCGGCCCCGGGTCTGCACGACCGCGGCCAGACCCTGGCCGACGTCGAGGACGGTCAGCCAGAAATCCCCCGGCGCCGGTCGCGGCGGGGCATGCAGAAAGAGCGGCGCCATCCATACCAGACCGAGCGCGCGCGCCGGCAGTCCGCGCGACGCGAGCAGCAGCATCGCGCCGACGCCCGCGCAGAACGCGACGGCCGGCGAAGGATGCGGCAGCACTAAAGCGGCCCAGTCTAGAGCCGCCAGGGGTTGCAGGGCCCGCCATGCCAGATCTAGCGCCAGCAGCGCGCCGCGCAGCAACCAGTAGCCGAGAAACGGCAGCGGCGCGAGCAGCGCCGTGCCCGCGAGGGTGAGCGGCACGACGATGAAACTCACCCACGGCACGGCGAAGAGATTCGCCAGCGGCCCCGTCAGGGGGTGCTGCGAGAAAAACAGGGCCAGCAGCGGCGCCAGGCCGACCGACATGGCCAGGTGCACGCGCGCATAGCGCCGCCACCACGAAGTCCGCAATCCCTCGCCGCCCCCGTACATCAGTGTCGCCACCGCCACGAAGGACAACCAGAATCCCACCGTCATGACGGCCATTGGATCGATCAACAGCACGACGGCCAGCGCCTGCGTCAGCGTATCGAAGGGGCGTGCCCGCCGACTGCGCCACAGCGCGAGCGCGACCACCGTGATCATGATGAGCGTGCGCTGCGCGGGCACTTCGAAACCCGCTAGGGCGCAGTATGCGCCGGCCGCGATCACCGCGCAGAGCGAACCCACGCGCTGCGCCGGGATCCACAACACCGTGTACGCCGGCAGCGACCAGAGCCAGCGGCCGAGGAAGTAGCCGAAGGCGGCGACGAGCCCGATGTGCAGGCCCGATATGGCGATGAGATGGCCGGTGTTGGTGCGGGAGAAGACCTGCCATTGCCGCTGATCGATACCCTCTCGCGCGCCGATGGCCAGGGCCATGATGACGCCGGTCAGCGGCTCCGCGCCGATCGCCTCCTGCAGTCGGTCGCGCAGCGCGGCGCGCAGCGTGTCCACCGGCGCCGCCTCGCGGCCGACCCGCGCATGCCGTCCCTCGGCCACGACGTAGCCGGTGGCCCGTATCCGCTGCTGGAACAGCCAGGCCTCGTAATCGAAGCCGCCCGGATTGCTGAAGCCATGCGGACGCTTGAGGCGAACGTGCAGACGCCAGCGTTCTCCCGGGGCGAGCACCGGCGGGGAATCGGCGCGCCAGTCCAGCCGTACGACGCCGCAGCAGCGCCATCGCTTGGCACCGAGTTCCAGATCGTCGACGCGGAACTGGAAGCGGACGTGGTCGGCATACCGCTCCGGCAGATCCACCACGGCGCCGGTGACCGCAACCGTCTGCCCCTCCAACATCGGCGGCAGGGCGTCGGCGAGCACCAGAGATACGCGCCACAGCGTCCAGAGTGCGCCGGCGACGACCAGGGCGGGCAAGCGCAGGCACGGCCATCGGATCGCGAGCACTGCGACGGCGGGCAGCAGCCAGCAATAGCGCGCATCCGGCAGCGCTGCCGGCCATTGCACGGCGAGCACGCCGAGCGCGAAGGCGATCGTCCCTGTACGCATGTTGTCTTCCCTGACGAAGTCCATGGGCGGCCCCCGTCCCGGCATCCGCCACGAGAGAAATCATGGCCTCGCCGACCGTGCCGTGTCCGCGCAGCCGGCCTGCCTCCGTCGCGACGCGCGGGGCCTGCGCCGCGCCGCGACCGTGCGCCTCACATCGCGCCTGTCGCCGCCATCACGTCGTTGGTGGTCAACCTGCCCGCGGACAGGGTCAGCACGCGGTCCATGCGCCGCGCCAGCCGCAAATCGTGCGTGACGACGACCAAGCTCGCCTGCGTGTCCCGGTTCAGCTCGAGCATCAGGTCGAAGACCTGAGCGGCGGTCTTCTGATCGAGATTGCCCGTCGGCTCGTCGGCCAGGACGCAACGCGGCGTGGTCACCAGCGCGCGTGCCACGGCGGCGCGTTGCCGCTCGCCTCCGGACAACTCGCCCGGCTTGTGGCGCAGACGCTCGCCCAAACCGACACGCTGCAGTAGCTCCGCGGCCCGCGCCGCCGCAGCCGCCGGCCGCCAGCCGGCGATGAGCAGCGGCATGCTCACGTTCTCGAGCGCCGTGAACTCCGGCAGCAGATGATGGAACTGATAGACGAAACCGAGCGTCTTGTTGCGCAGCACACCGCGCTCGGCCTCCCCCAGCGCGCTCATGCGCTGCCCGGCGATACGCACCTCGCCCGCCGTCGGCACGTCCAGGCCGCCGAGTATGTGCAACAGGGTGCTCTTGCCGGAGCCGGAGGCCCCGATGATGGCGATGCGTTCGCCCGGCAGCACCTCGAGGTCCACGCCGCGCAGCACCTCCACGCGCAGATCGCCGTCGTCGAAGGTCTTGCACACGCCGTGGCAGGCCAGTACGACGTCATTCATATCGCAATGCCTCCGCCGGCTGTGTGCTGGCCGCGCGCAGCGCCGGGTAGATCGTCGCCACCAGGGTGAGCAGTACCGACAGCGTCGTCACCACCGTCACGTCCGACCAGTGCATGTCCGAGGGAACCTCGCAGATGTAGTAGGTGCGGCAGTCGAGAACCTTGAAATGCAGTCCCTGCTCCAGCCATAGGATGAACTCCCTGAGGTGCGTGGCGAGCCAAACACCGGCGGCGCCGCCGACACCATTGCGGGACACCCGCACTCGCCGCCGCC
>CAZTPK010000113.1:0-6445 GCA_964614765.1 uncultured Gammaproteobacteria bacterium | reverse complement strand
CGAGCGCGCGCATGGAGCGCTTCACGCAGCCGCTCATGCTCCAGCACGGCGTGCGCCTCATCATCGGCAAGGGCGGGCTCGGCGCGGGCTCGCTCGACGCATTCCGCGAGCACGGCGGCGCGTATCTCGCGATCGTCGGCGGCACCGCGGGCCGCTTAGTCGCGATGCGCGTAACGGCGCATTCCGTGCCCGAACTCCGCGTCGAACACCTTCTGCTGCTCCGGCGTGAGCACGGCGTAGAACTCCTTCACGGCGGCCAGGTGGGTCGTCATGCGCTCCTCGCGCGACTTCATCCTGGCCAGCATCGCCTCCATGCGCTCCGGCGCCGTCAGCTTTGCGAGTTCCTCCGGGTCGGGGCGCTCGAACCCCTCGCCGGCGGCGGGCTTCACTTTCTCAACGAAGGTGTTCCACGCGGCCTCCTGCTCGGGGGTGAGCTTCAGCTTGGCGTGCAGCAGGATCTGGCGGTCCTCGAAGCGGGCCGCGTGATCACGCTTCGCGCCGCGCTCCTTGTCGCAGCGGCCCTCGCCCCAACCCTCGTTGGAATAGGCCGCCGGGATGGCCGCACCCAGCGCGCCGGCCAGCAGCACGGCGGTGAGCAATTTTACGGAAGTTCGCTTCATCTGCATGTCTCCTGTCGTTCGGTCGCCCGCCGGGCGGCGGGGACTGGCGAGCATTCAACGACGCGCGTGTATCGCGCGTGTGTCGCGCGGGCCGGCGGTTGTATCCGGTTTGTACGCGGGGACGGGGATTTGTATCGTTGTGTATCGGTTCCGGCTGGAGCTACCGGCCCGTACAATCCCGCTCACGACTACGCCGCGGCCCGCGGCGATAATCCGCGCATGGAAACGGACGCTCAGATACTCATCGTCGACGACGACCGGGAGATCCGCACGCTGCTCGCCGAGTACCTCGACGGCAACGGTTTCAGGACGCTGACCGCCGCCGACGGCGCCGCCATGCGGCGCACGCTCGAGACGGCGCGCGTGGACCTGGTGGTGCTCGACCTCACGCTGCCCGGCGAGGACGGCCTGACCCTCTGCCGCGACCTGCGCGCGCGGTCGAACCTGCCGGTCATCATGCTCACGGCGCGCGGCTCTCCCGTGGACCGGATACTGGGCTTGGAGATGGGCGCCGATGACTACATCGCCAAGCCCTTCGAGCCGCGCGAGCTGCTGGCGCGCATGCGCAGCGTGCTGCGTCGGACGCGCGCGCTGCCGCCGAACATGGAGGCGCCGGAGGCGAAGCGGATGCGCTTCGGCGGCTGGACGCTGGAGCTCGACACGCGGCAGCTCGTCAGCCCCGAGGCGATCGTCGTGGCGCTCTCGGGCGCGGAGTTCCGGCTGCTGAAGGTGTTTCTCGAGCATCCCAACCGCGTGCTCAGCCGCGATCAGCTCCTCAACCTCACGCGCGGGCGCGACGCGGAGCCCTTCGACCGATCGGTGGACCTGCTGGTCAGCCGTGTGCGCCAGAAGCTCGACGAGGACGCGCGCTCGCCGCGCATCATAAAGACCGTGCGCAGCGAGGGCTACGTGTTGAGCGTGCCGGTGACGGTGGAACGCTGATGAGAGGCTTCCTCGGGTCGATGGCCGGGCGCGTGTTCCTGGTGCTGCTCGCCGGCATCGTCCTCGCCGTGGCGGTGACCACATTGCTTGCCGGCCTTGAACGGAAGCGGGCGTTCGCGCAGATGAACGAATCGCGCGTCGTCGAGCGCGTGGACGAGATAGTCTCGCTGCTGGAGTCGGTGCCGCCCGGCGCGCGCGGCGCGGTCGTCCACGATCGGCGCCTCATGCGCGGCGTGTTCGACGTCCGCTGGTCCGCGGATCGCCGTGGCCCGGAGGACGCCGCGCTCACCGGCGCGCTGCGCTCGCAGCTCGGGGAGGGCAGTAATGTCGCCGCCGTCCACACGCCGGATTCGGAGTGCCCGGACTTCCGCAGGCGCGATCACGATGAAGCGCGATTCGACGATGCGCCGCCCAGGCCCCGGTTCCGGCCGGAATGCCGGACGATCTCGCTCACGCTGCGGGACGGCACGCCGCTCAGCTTCGTGATCCGCGCGGGCCTTCAGCCGCCGCCGCAAATGAAGCTCATCCGATGGCAGTCGCCTTACCTGCTGTTCTTCGCCGCCTGCGTGGCTGCGCTCGCCTACGCGGTGGCGCGCATGGCGACCAGGCCCATCGCGCGGCTGGCGCAGGCTGCCAAGGGGTTGAGCGAGGATCTCGACCAACGGCCGCTCGATGAGTCCTCGGGCCCGGCGGAGGTGCGGCGCGCCGCCGCCGCATTCAACGCGATGCAGGCGCGTATCCGCCGTCATCTGCAGGAGCGCACGCAGATGCTGGCGGCCATCTCGCACGATCTGCAGACCCCGCTCACGCGCCTGCGCCTGCGGCTGGAGAAGGTGGGCGACGAGGCGTTGCGCGCGAAACTCATCGAGGACATGACCGCCATGCAGGACATGGTGCGCGAGGGTCTGGAGCTGGCGCGCAGCCTCGACTCGCCGGAGGCCGTGCAGACTATCGAGCTCGATGCGCTCGTCGGCAGCGTGTGCGCCGATCTCGCCGATTCCGGGATGGACGTGACGGCGGAGGGCAGGGCGGGCGCATCGGTCCGCGCGAACGCCACCGCGCTGCGCCGCTGCCTGGGCAACCTCATCGAAAACGCGGTGAAGTACGGCGGTCATGCCCGGGTCCACGTCGCGCGGCAGGACGGCCAGGCGCGGATCACGGTGCGCGACGGAGGGCCGGGCATCCCGGAGGGCGAGCTCGAGAAGGTGTTCGAGCCGTTCTATCGCCTGGAGGTGTCGCGCTCGCGCGAGACCGGCGGCACGGGCCTCGGGCTGCCCATCGCCCGCAACATCGCCGTGCGGCTGGGCGGCACGCTGACTCTGCGCAATCACCCCGAGGGCGGACTGGAGGCCGAGCTTCAACTCCCGGCGAGCGGATGATTCGCAGGCGGATGCCGTATGTCGACTCCGACGCCATGGCGTTTCCGGCGCGGGGTTAAACCAGCAGGCATTTCGTGTAAAATCGCGCGTCCGCGCTTCCCGGAGAGGTGGCCGAGTGGTCGAAGGCGCACGACTGGAAATCGTGTAGGGGGAAACCCCTCGCGGGTTCGAATCCCGCTCTCTCCGCCAATCTCTTCAAGCAAGGTGCGCAGGGCGCCGGAGCGGCACCCCGGTTATCGAGGCCGATCGCACCCCTTCGCAGTCAAGCCAATCCCGCCGCGTCTTGGAATAAATCACAACCCACGTCTGCCCAAAGCGCGCTCTTGGCGCTTCACGCTTGCATCGCGCTCAGCGCATCAGCCGACGCTTGCCAGGTAGATGGCGATCAGCAGCAGTACGAAGGTGAGGGCCTGCGCGCCCACGCGCACGAACATCAACTGGGTGCTGTGCCGTTCGTCGAATACGCCGCCGTGCGCCATCGAGCCCAGGCCGATGCCCAGGGCCGCGACGGTTGCCAGGAGAGCCAGCAGGATTACCGCGGTGAGAGGACCCATCGACTTTCCTCCTCGAGGCATAGCCTCCGCAGGAATCAAACGAACCTCGGTTTCCGCCCCGGGGCCGATCCCATGCGGCGGGATCGCCCGAATCACATCTCCCTATAAATAGAACTTAGTTCGCGGCCGACCGATCTTGTTGACCCGGATCAGCAAAAGGCCACCGGGATTTGGCTTTGTACTCGCGATACGCTGCACCGCTAGAGATCAGGCGGGGTGCGTCTCATCCAGGAAGCCGGCATCGCCGGCGGCGATGGATTGCCGATCAGGAGTTCCCTCGGGAGCTCCCGCACCAGGCCGCGCGCCGGCGCACCGGATCGTGACGACCGCTCCGCGTCGATGGTGTGTGCGGGCGTGGGCTCGATCCGGATCCGCTCGGGCAGTTCGCGCCGGTGTATGTGCAGCATCCTCGGCACCCTCAGAGCGAATCTCACGTTCCGGCCCCTCAGATCGATCACATGCAGCTCCAGCGGGCCCTTGCGGAACAGCCGGCCGATGGGCATGGCCTGTGGGATGCCGGTCTCGAGCGAAATCGCGACCGATTCGCGCAGATGGCGGGAAAGAAGGAAGACCCCACGGTTGCGGCCATCGGTCCCGCACCAGCCGAGGGCGCTCTTCCGGGTGTCGTCATCGTGGACCCGCAGTTGCGGCGGCAGTTGCAGGCTGATGCCGACCCCGAAGCCCCTGATCTCGGCCACGCGGGCGCGCAGTGGACCCTGTCCGAACAGGGCCGCGACGGGCGTCAGGGGGTCGACATCGGGCGCGAGGCAGATATAAAGGGATTCCCGCGGGGTGCGCGTGACAAGCATCGCTGATGGCCTCCTTGCACACGAGGTGCGCCGGTGACTTCTCCCTCCCCGTAACCGACCCTACGCCGATGCACGCCGCCGACCAAGACGCCCTGTGCGAGTCTGCGATTGGTCTCACAGTCGGTCGCGACGGAATAGGGGCAGTCGCGGGGAGGATCCGCTCCCGGTCCCGATCGATGGCGCGCCGGCGGCGAGCGTTACCCGTGTTGCCGATCCCGAAGCTCCAGTGTGCGCTGCCGCACCTCGGTGGCCTTCCGGTCGCCTTCCTCCAGCGCCGCCCGCAGCGTGTCCAGCAGCGCCTCGGTGGCGGCGATATCCGAGAGGAGCTCATCGCGGCACTCGACCGCCGACGTGTAACCCTGCTCGGCGGAAAAACTGACGAACGCCAGCTCGGCGCGAAGCCGCTCGAGGTGCTTCTCCTGCGTCCTGATCCGGCCCAGCAGCACGGCCATGCCCTGGAACAGGGAGGACTTCGTGCCGCTCTCCGTCGCGCCGGCCGGGGTCGCGGAGTGGGACTGCGTCGTGTTCGATGTGGGACTCACGGCGTATGGATGGACTCGGGGCTCTACGCCCAAGTTTCAGGATAGACCGGTCATGGCGGCGGAATGGGAAGATGTCCGCGCTTTCTGCTGTCTGATGCGCGATCCTCCAGAGGGATCATACCGGTGGCCGCCTGCTGCGACGCCTCCGTTCAGGCTCCGAGCCGCCCCGCCGATGGCCCGGACAACGCCGGATTCCCTCCCTTGCCTATGGCCGCCGCGGCGGGTGAGCGCCGGCGAAAAGATGGCTGTGACGCTCCAGCCAGAGGATCGCCTCGTAGTGCGCGTTGCCGATGGCGCTCTTGTCCAGGCCCACCTTGGTCGCCTCGTCCCAGTCACCCCGCTCCCAGGCGAGCGCGCAGGCGAGGACCTCGCCGACCGGACCGGTTTTCTCGAGCAGGGCATCGGCCAGGCCCTTCTCCAGGGCAAGCGAAGCGAGGATCTCGCGTAGCGGGCGGTCGAGCAGGGCGTCCAGCTTCGAGAACAGCCCGGCCGTGAACAGCTGCTCGGCCTTCCCTTGGCGCAGCGCATAACCGAGGAACTCGCAGGTCTTCGCGCGCACCAGGGCGATGCGAACCAGCTCCGGAGGCCGGTCGTCGAGACGGCAGAGCGCGAACATCGCCGCCCAGGTGCGGATCTTTTCGATGCCGATGAGGCGCACCGCGTGGCGGACGGATTCGATGACGCGTCCGAGGCCGACGTAGGCCGAGGAGACGTAGGTGAGCACGCGGTAGGACAGCGCCACGTCCTGCTCGATGATCCCCTCGAGTTCCTGGATCTGCAGGTCCGGATCCTGCAGCCGCACCAGCAGCTTCAGTATCGAGATCCGGTCCGCGGGCAGTCGCCGGCCCGAGATGACGCCGGGGCGCCCGAGGAAATAGCCCTGGAAGAGATCGAAGCCCAGCGACCGGCAGTACTTGAACTCCTCGTCGGTTTCGACGTTCGCGGCCACCAGCTTCGCGCCGCTCGTGTGCGCGCGCAGCCTGCTCACCTCGCGCAGCAGCTCGTTGCGGGTGAACTCGCGCACGTTGGTCTTCACGATCTGTGCCTGCTCCAGGAAGGGCAGCTTGCGCTCGTCGTAGACGAACCCGTCGAGCGCGATGGTGTAGCCTTCCGCTGCCCGCCGCGCGAGCGCCGCGACGATCTGCTGGTCGGCCACCTGGTGCTCCGAGACCTCCAGCACCAGCCGGGCGCCGAGGGCGGGGAGGACGTTCGCGCCGGTGAGGAAGGCGCGCGTGACGTTGATGTAGGCGCGTCGATCGCCGACGACGTGCTCGAGTCCGAACTCAAGGAGGGCATTGACGATGGTGTCGGCGGTCGCCCTGTCGCCGTCGGCGAATTCCGCCCGGTCGGTGTCGCCGGCGCGGAACAGCAGTTCGTAGCCCTGGACGGTCAGTGCGCGGTCGAAGATGGGCTGCCGGCCGAGAAACAGCGGCTGCAGCCAGCGTTCCTCCTGTCGATCGGGCGCGGTGCCCGGTGCGGCGGCGGCGCCGGCCGGCGACGGCGCGAGCGGCGCGTCGCTACTCTTCAGTTTGTGCGGCTTGATCATGCCGGCTCTGGCTTCAAATCCCCAGGCTACGCGCATTCAGACAGAATTGCGCA
>CAZTPK010000112.1:0-6482 GCA_964614765.1 uncultured Gammaproteobacteria bacterium | reverse complement strand
GTCGGCGCCCCTCTGAGCCGGCGCAGGATCGGGTCAGACGAGAATACCCGGGTTGCCGCCCCCGGGGCGTGTTCTTCGGAGTCTGGTCGGTCTTGTCGAATCTTTGCGCTCCGCTGCGGCGGGCGGCGATGGAAGCGCCCGATTTCGCCGAGGAGCCTGGCGCCGGCATGCGCCGCGCACGCAACCGCCCGGCACGACTCGCCGGCCTGGCACCCGCAAAGGGGAAGCTGCGTCACAAAAATCCGCTCAACGCGCAACCCACCCCGGGCGATGCGCATCACAATCGCCATCACCACTCTCGCACGGGATACATGGACATGAAGACACTTGCGGCGCTGTTGCTCGGCGCGTTGACGTACGCCCAGCCGGTGAACGCCGGGCCGGCATACGACGAGACGGCCAACGCCGTCATGGACATTGAGCGGGCCCTGGGGACGGCGCGCGATTCCGGCCGCCGCGTGCTCGTGGTCTTCGGCGCCAACTGGTGCCCTTACTGCCGCTCCCTGGCCAAGGCGCTCGACGCCGAGGCTGGCCGGCGGCTGCAACGGGACTTCGTCGTCGTCAAGGTCGACGTCGGCCAGTTCGACAAGAACATGGATCTGGTCGAGGCCTACGACGATCCGCTGCGCGCGGGACTGCCGGGCGCGGCGGTCGTGAACGCCGACGACAAGGCCGTCTACACGGCCGACGCGGACGAGCTGATCAACGCCGTGGAGGAAGGCGACAACGGCCTCTACGAGCTGCTGCACGACAAGACCGGTCGATAGACGCCGGCATGAGTCGGTGACGGTCGATCCTCGCCTGTCACCGACCCGTGCTCCTCCTCCAGGCGGGCAGTGCTTGTACGGCTTGTCGCCGCGCCCGCGGCGCTCGATCCACTTCAGCACCACGCCGGCGATACGGTCGCTGTTCGCCACGGCCAAGATTCCGACACCGGCCGATCGCAGGTGATGGGCAGCGGCGTAATACCCCACGGGAAGGTCGGGCCAAGCGGACAGAGCGCGAGACCGTCGCGGCGGACCGTGTAGCCACGACGCGGGAGCCACTGCCCTCGTCGGTGCCGCGCCGCACGCGACGAAGATCTGCCACGGCATGGCAGACCGCCGGCGGGCGTCACCGGCGGCCCCTGTTTGCGAGCTCGTGCCAGGCAGCCCGCCTGATCGAAAGCCCCGCGGGTACGGCGTGACACCCCGGCGGGGATCGTGCGCGCGGCTGCAGGATTCCCTCCCCGCACGCTCAGCCCCTTGCGTGCGGTTCGTGCCTGCGCATCTCAACAGTCCCCGAACGCCGGTGCGGTTGGCGCGGCGGCCGCGACCAGCCCCTTGCAGACTCCAGGACTGAACACACCGTCGCAAACGCGGGGCGAGGCGATTGCTACTGTGTGCGCAGCGCTGCCGTTGGCACGCTTGTTGGATTCTCCATGCATATATGGATACCGGGTCCGTCAGGTTCGCCCTTTCGAACGCATGCACCGGCAGGCTGCTGGCGGCGATGGGACTCGGACTGATGGCGGCATGCAGCACGGTCGCAACGTCCACGCCGCAGGGGGAGCGCACGGTCAGGACGCGCGCGGAATTCGAGCGCTACGTCGAGCAGGTGTTCCGTTATCAGAATCTGGTCGGCAACGATCTCATCGCCCGCAGCGTGACGTACGAGGAGATGCCGCCGGCCCTCGCGGCGGCCGAGGAGCAGATGGTCCGCAGTTGTCACGCCCTCAACGCCGTCGCCGTCGCGCGCGCCGAGGACCGCGACCCCGGGCTCGCGCTCAAGCGCGAGCTCGCCCGCACCATCGCGGACTGTGACCAGGCCGCCCACGCGGTCGGGCGGCTGTTGCAGGAGGATCGGCCGGCCGCCTTCCTCGATACCGCCTCCCACCTCTAGCCGGATTTGAAGTACTCCGCCAAAGGCGCATACACTACGCCGGCCTCCCCTCCCGACCAAGGCATGGCCGCGAGACCAAATGCGTTTTCTGCGTCGACACCCCTTGACTCTGGCCTGCCTGGTGCTGGCCGCGCTGTTTCTGCTGTTCCCCGGCATCGATATCGCCGTCAGCGATCTGTTCTTCGAGCCGCAAGCAGGCTTCGTCTGGAAGAAGGCGGCGCCGGCCCTCTGGTCGTACGAAGGCGTCAAGGTGCTGCGCGACGTGCTCGTCGTATCGCTTTGCGTCGTCATCGTGCTCAGTCTCCTCCTGTTCCGTCGCGGCCTGGCGCCGCTGCTGCCGAGGGCCGCGTTCCTCCTGCTGGTGCTGGCGCTCGGACCGGGGCTGGTGGTCAACGGCCTGCTCAAGGATCAGTTCGGCCGCGCCCGTCCCGACAAGGTCACCGAGTTCGGCGGCACGTCGCCGTTCACTCCGGCGTTCGTCGTCTCCCAGGCCTGTGAGTCGAACTGCTCGTTCGTCAGCGGGCATGCCTCGATGGGCTTTTACCTGCTGAGCTTCGGTTTCATCGATCCCCGCCGCCGGCGCTGGTGGATGGCGGCAGGTCTGCTCGCCGGCGGATACGCCGGGTCGATGCGCGTGGTGCAGGGGGCGCACTTCCTGAGCGACGTGATCTTCGCGTTCTTCGCCGTCTATGCCACGGCCTCGCTCGTGGATGCCGTGTTCCGCCGCATGGGCTGGCTGCCGGAGCGGCCTCCTCCGGATGTCGAACCTGGACACGCTGCACCGGCGGCGCCCTGATCGTGGCGCGGTGACGGCCTGCCGCCCCGGCGATGACTCCCTCGACGGCCAGAGCACGAGAGGAATGTGTGGACTACACGAGACTATTCCCCATTGCGGCAGGCCCTGGCTCGTCGTGCGCCTGTGCCTGTACTTCGGCGTGATCTGGATAGGCGTCGGTTCGCTGGGATTCCTCATCGAGCGCGGCGGCTTCGGCGTGCTGGGCGAAAGCGGTCTTGTCGAATGGTTTCATTTCGCCGAACTGCTGGTGAGCGCGGTCATCTTCCTGGCGCTGACCGGCGCCGATGCAGCGATGCGGGGCCTGCACGTCCTGCTGTTCGCGCTGACGGCGGGGGCTGGCGCGCGCGAGATGGACGGGTTGCTCGACGATCTGCTTCCGCGCGGCGGCTGGCAGGCGATCACGTTCCCGCTGCTGCTGCTCGGCGTGGTGCTGACCGTGCACTGGCGCGGCAGCTTCAGAAGCGGTCTTGACTGGCTGCTCGGCCACTACGCGCTGATCCTGCTTTGGGCCGGCGCCGTGGTCGCCGGTCCGTTCGCTCAACTGACCGGCCATCGGCCGTTTCTGCGCCTGTTCCTGCCGGAACAGCACGTCCACGACGCCAAGCGCTACGCCGAGGAGACCGGCGAGTGGCTGGGGTTTGCGTTGATCCTGTTCGCGTCGATCGAGATCGCGATCTGCCGATGGCGGGCGCAGCGGATCTCCTCATCAGGCCCGACCGACTGAGCGCGCCGCCTCGGCGGCCAGCGCGACAGGATTCCCGGACCCCGCGCTGCGAGCGCACGCGGGGCACGGGGCCGGCCGCGATCCCGGCTCGAGCGAACGGGGATCGGACTTCATTGCCCGGTCCCCAAGTTCGGAATCGGGCGCACCTCGCCGCCGCCAACCGGACCTGCCGCGGCCGGCGGCGACCCGCCCAGGCGCGCGATCTCCGCTCTCACGATCTCGTACTGCTCCGCGTACCCGGGCCCAGCCGGATCGCGCCGGAGGAGATTGCCCATGATCACCCCTGCGTGTTCGGCCCATTGCAGAGCCATGTTCCGTTCCTGCAGCTCCCGGCGGTAGCGCCTAAGTTCCGGCGGCAGTTCGCCTTGGAAACCCATCAGCACCCGCACCAGCCGCAGCCAGATCTCCTCGGGACGATCGGATGACGCCAGGAACGTCTGGAACTCGTCGCTGGCGCCCTTCTCGGCGACCTGCGAGGTCTGAAACGGCGTGCCGTCTCTCAGGCTGCGAAAGGTCGCCGCGATCGTCACCAGGCGCAACGTGGAATCCAGCGCCTGGCCGTAGCGCCGCTGCGCCTCCTGCCTTGCCGCCGTTTCGCGCGCCAGGGATTCCTCGAGGCGAGCGGTGAGCACGCGCGAATAGGCCGCGAATCCGACTGCGAGGATCGCGAGCAGCGTCATGCCGCCGGCGACCGCGGCGAGCGCGCGTTGGCGGCGACGGCGCTCGAACTCCTCGCGGTGCCGCAACTCGTCGAGATCGACGCCCAGCAGACCTGCGATCAGCTTCAGGCGTGCCAGCTCGGCCCCCTCGCCGTCATCACGCATGTCGGCCGCGATCGGCTCCTCCCGCCCCCCGGACACCGAGCCGTCCGCGTCGACCCGGTGCAGGAGATTCGGCGGGAAACACTCGCGCTGCGGGTCCCCGGGTTCGCCCGCGACGATGACGGGATATACGCGGTGCCCCCTGCCCGTGGCCTTGAACAGCCGGATCTCCTCGTTGACGTACGGACTGGCGGCCGCGGCGGGCGAGCACACGACGATCAGGGCCTCCGAGGCCTGCAGCGCCTCGATGAGCTGCTCGCGCAGTGAATGGCCGGCCTCGAGATCGTAGCGGTCGCGGAAGACGGGCCGCAGCTTGCGCGGCACCGGCCCGTAGGGCGTGGCCTTGCCCTGCAGGGCCTGCGGAACGCGGTAGCTCTCGAGTTCCCTGTGCAGCCGATCTCCCGCCTCGCGGTCGCGATGGCTGTAGCTCAGGAAGGCGCGATAACGAAATCTGCTGCGTTCGGCCACCACACGCTCCCCGGCGAGGATGCCGTGTCGCGCACAGCATAACGCCCCGCCGCAGCCGTTTGAACGTGCGCGGCCCCCGGCCCTCAGGGATGGCCGGCGCCGCCTCCCCGGCGCTGCGAGCGCCACACCGCGTATATCCCCCGCACGTTGGAGCGCGGCTCGTCGAGCACCGCGGTGATGGCGATCTCCTCCAGCGCCGCGAGCACAGCCAGCGCGGCGGCCAACCGGAACGGCGCCGCCGGGCCACCCCACAGCAGGAGCAGCAGGCCGACCGCGGTCGCGGCCACGGCCGCCTTGACCAGCAGGGTGTGGTAGCTCGTGAATCGCCCGAACTTCGCGAGTCCGACGAGGCTCGGGGTGAGGAAGCTCGCCACGACCGCCGCGAACGGCACCCACTCGCGCCGCACCAGCCCCGGCCACAGCAGCCAGACCGAGATCGCAATGGAGACGTATGCGGTCACGTCGGCCCAGGAATCGAGCATGGCGCCGAAGCGGTTCGACCGGCCGCTCAGCCGCGCGACCGTGCCGTCGATGAAGTCGGTGAAGAACGAGGTCACGAGCATCCACAGAAAGAGCTCGCGCTCCCCGGCGATTGCAAACACGAGCATGAGCGGCGCGGCGATCACCAGGCGAAATGCGGTCAGCGCATTGGCCAGTGACCATCGTGGTGTGTCGTCGTTCGCGGCGCGTTTCACAGGCGGAACCACCCCTGCAGCGGCGTGTGGTCGGAAAGCAAGTGCCAGGGTTCCGCCGACAGGCACTCGGCGGCCACGGGCGTGACGCCGCGGCAGTAGATCCTGTCCATAGGCAGGGTCGGGGCCCACGCGGGGTAGGTCTTGGCGTAGCGGCCGTGCAGATGACGGAAGACCTCGATCAGTCCGAGCTCGGCGTTGATCTGCCGCTCGGCGCGCGCCGACCAGTCGTTGAAATCGCCGGCGAGGATGAGCGGTTCCGCGTGCGGGATGTGCTCCTCGACGTGGCGGCAGAGCCGGCGGATCTGCGGGCGACGCTCCATGCCGATGAAGCCGAAATGGATGCACACCAGATGCAGGTTCACGCCCGTCTCCGGGATCTGGATGCGGCCGTGCAGCAGGCCGCGGCTGGCCGCGAACGGGTACGGCGAGACGTCGATGTTCTCCCAGGCCAGCAGCGGATACTTGCTCAGGATCGCGTTGCCGTGGTGACCGTGATCGTAGATCGCGTTCTTGCCGTACGCGTAGTGCGGCCAGAGGGTGTCGGCGATGTACTCGAACTGCGAGTTCTCCGGCCATTGCTCCACGTGCTCGGCGTGACGGCGATGCTCGCCCTGCGCCTCCTGCAGAAAGACGATGTCGGCCCCGGCGGCGGCGAGCGCCTCGCGCATGTGGCGCAGCACGAACAGCCTCCGTCCGTCGCCGCTGAATCCCTTGTGCATGTTGTAGGTGATGATGCTGAAGTCGCCCGTGTTCATGCGCGCTTCTCGTTGAGGCGATCCGCCGCTGCGATGGCCGTCACCAAGGGCGGCGGCGGATGTGCAACCGGTACAGCAGCGGGGAGACCAGGCGCACAACGATCGCGAAGACGGCGACGACGGCGGCCGCCTCCAGCCACTCCAGCGCGAACGCCGCGCGCTGGTCGAGGGCCGGCAGCAGCGATTCCGGGATGCTGTCGAGGAGCGGCGCCCGGTCGCTCGGGGCATAGCCGAGCCGGCGCTTGCAGAAGCTGGCGATCAGATCCCCGGACATGGACAGCGCGCCGGCGGCCAGGCCCGTGCTCCAGTGCAGGCCGAGCAGCGGCGCGGCGGGCGGGGGGG
>CAZTPK010000111.1:0-6515 GCA_964614765.1 uncultured Gammaproteobacteria bacterium | reverse complement strand
ACAGCTCGCTTTCCAGCAGCGTCTGGGGAATGGAGGCGCAGTCGATGGCCACGACGGGCTCGGCGGCGCGCGGGCTGCGTTCGTGAATGGCCCGGGCCACCAGCTCCTTGCCGGTGCCGCTCTCTCCGCTCACCAGCACGCTGGTGCGGGTGGGCGCCACCTGTTCGATCAGGTGGTAGACGGCCTGCATACGCGGACCGGCGCCGATCATGCCGCCCGGCTGGTAACCGCCGGAGAGCTGGGAGCGCATGCGCAGGTTTTCCCGCAGCAGCCGCTGGCGTTCCAGCGCCCGGCCCACCACCACCCGCATTTCGTCCACCTCGAAGGGCTTGTGCACGTAATCGTAGGCCCCCAGGCTGAGTGCCTCGACCGCGGTCTTGTCCGTGCCATAGGCGGTGATCACGATGACCTCCACCTGTGGATGCGCCTGCCGGGTGCGACGCAGCAGCTCGATTCCCGAGCCGTCCTTCAGCCGCATGTCGGTTACCATCACGTCGGGCGGTTGCTCGCTGATGGCCTGCAGGGCGGCCTGCACGCCGGGGACGGAGCGGGTGCGCCAGCCTTCCTTGGCAAAGAGGATCTCCAACATTTCCCGCATCGAGGCTTCGTCGTCGACTATCAGAATATCGCTAACCATCGCTCACCGGCAGGAACACCGAAAAAAGGTTGCCGTTCTCTCCGGCATGCAACTCTATCCTGCCGCCATGGGCCCGGACAATTCTCTCCACGATGGCCAGACCCAGGCCGGTGCCGGATTCCTTGGTGGTGAAGAAGGGCTCGAAGATGCGCTCGCGAATCTCGGGCGCTATGGGCGGGGCGCTGTCCTGGATGTCGATACGCGCCCAGGCCGCGCCGCCGGAATTTTCCGACCGGACCCGAATCGAGATCTTGCCTGAATTGCCTGCAGCCTCGGCGGCGTTGGTAAGCAGGTTCCATAGCACTTGGCGCACCTGATCGGAGTCGGCCTTCACCGAGACCGGCAACATCTCCGTCTCCAGCCCGAGTCCTGCCTGAAGGTTGCCGCCGAACACCGCCACGGTCTCCTGAGCCAGCGAATCAAGGCGGCAGGGGCGCAGGCTGGGGGGGCGCGGTTGGGCGAAGGCGAGAAAGTCCCCCAGCAGCCGGTCCAGCCGCCGGGTCTCCCGCAGGACGATTTCCATCAGCTTCTGCTGGGACGGATCGGAACCGCCCCCGCGCAGCATCTGCACCGCCCCGCTCAGGGAGGCCAGGGGATTGCGGATCTCGTGAGCCATGGCGGCGGCCATCTGACCCAGCGCCGCCATCTTTTCGGACTGCTTCACCGATGCCTCCATGTGGCGGCGCTCGGTAAGATCTTGCATGTGCACCAGCGTGCCCGCCGCTGCGGCGTCGGACGATTTCAGCGGAGAGATGGTCAACCCCACCGGGACCTCCCCCCGTTGGGAGCGGTGCATGATCTCGGCGCGTAACACCTCCCCCGACGACTGCCGTTCGCACACCGCGGCCAGTTCGGCGGAAACCTCCACCACCGGCCGGCCGATGGCCGCGGCATGGCTCGTTTCCAGGATTTGGGCGGCCACCGGATTGAGCATACCCACCTTGCCCGCGGAATCCAGCACCAGCAGGCCGCTGAGCAGGGATTCCACGATGTCGCTGTGCAGTGCGCGCAGGCTCTCCAGATCCTGGCGCGTGCGCTGCAGGGTACGTCCAGTGCGGCGAAGCTGCTCGCCCAGCGTGCCGGCCAGAGCCGCCACCGCAAAATAGACCAGGAAGTTGAGCACCAGCAGGTAGGCCACGCGGTGCGAAGAGGGCGGCTGGAGCACCCGCCCGGAGATGGGTTTTATCAGGCCGCGGCTCTCGAGCACGAACAGGGCGGTCAGCGCCAGGCAACTGAGCACGGCGGTGATAAAGGTGCGCCCCCGGTAAAAGAAGACGGCGGTGATGATGATGGGCAGCGCCAGGAAAAAGCAAAACGGGCTCTCCACGCCGCCGGTCAGGAACACCAGCACCGAGCCCAGCATGACATCCAGCACGATCTGTCCCTGGATGTGCCCCTGCAGCGCCCGGCCGCCCAGGCGCAGCCACGCCCAGGTGGCCGCCGTTCCCAGGTAAACGAGCGCCACCAGGGAATACAGCACCAGGGAGGGGCGCTCGGTCAGGCCTCCCTTCCATATGCCGAAGAACAGATTGGCGCCCCCCAAGGCGGTGAAGATGGCCACCCGCGAGAGCAGCAACGCATGAAAGCGCCGGTGCTTTTCCTGGCTGTCGGAGAAGACGGGGCTGGCTTCCCCGGCTTTCATCAGCGGGTCTAGCCCTGAACCACGTTGGCCAGGTTGAAGATGGGCAGATACATGGCCACCAGGAAGTAGCCCACTATTCCGCCCAGCAGAACCATCATCAGGGGCTCGAGCATGGAGGTGAGCGCCTCCACCGCGGCGTCGACTTCCTCATCGTAGAAATCGGCGATCTTTCCCAGCATCTGGTCCAGCGCGCCGGTGCTCTCGCCCACCGCGATCATCTGCACCACCATGGGCGGGAACACCTTCGATTCTATGAGCGGTTCGGCCATGGTCTTGCCCTCGGAGATTTTCTCCCGGGCGAAGTAGACCGCCTTCTCCACCACCTTGTTGCCCGCCGACTTGGCCACGATGTCCAGGGCATCCAGTATGGGAACGCCGGAGCTTATCATGGTGCCCAGCGTGCGGGTGAACTTGGCCACCGCCACCTTGCGAAAGAGCGGCCCGAACAGGGGCACCTTCAGCCAGAAGGAGTCCCACATCTCGCGCCCGCGCGGCCACTTCTTGAAGTAGTGGATGCCCGCCGGTACGGCTACCAGGAAACCGAACACGAAGTACCAGTTGTGCCGCATCCACTGGGAGAAATCGATGATGTTCTGGGTGACGGCGGGCAGCGCCTGCTTGGCGCCGAAGTCCTCGAACATCTTCTCGAACACCGGGATGACGTAGTAGAGCAGGACGAGCAACACGGCCACCGCCACGATGACGATGCAGATGGGGTAGACCATGGCGCCGCGCACCTTCTTGCGCAGCTTCATGCTTTTTTCCATGTGGGATGCCAGGCGGTTGAGGATGGTGTCCAGGATGCCGCCCACCTCGCCGGCCGCCACCAGGTTCACGAAGAGCTCGTCGAAGACCTTGGGATGCTTCTTGAGCGCGTCGGCGAAGGTCGAGCCCGACTCGACGGTTTCTTTGATTTCCAAAAGGATCTTCTTGAAGACCGGGTTGTCGGCCTGCGAAGAGAGAATGTCCAGGCACTGGACCAAGGGCAGCCCCGCATCGATCATGGTGGAGAACTGGCGAGTGAACAACACCAGGTCCTTCAGGGATACGCCGCTGAACGACAGGCGGGGGAGCTTGATCTCGATGCCCTTGCGCTTGACCTTCTCCGGGGTCAGGCCCATGGAGCGTATGCGCTGTTCCACTTCGGCGGCGCTCTTGGCGTCTAGGACCCCGCTGCGCGACTCGCCGCCCCGGGTCCGACCCTCCCACATGAACTGCGCCATTGGTCAACCTTCCTTTCGCGGCCCCGCGCTACTGCTGGGTGCCGGTCGGCCGACCGGCCACCGGCCGTCCCAGGCCCATCTCCGGAGCTTGCACGCCGGCGGTGGACAGCATGTTGCGAAGCTCTTACAGATCGGTGCTGCGGCCCAGGCACTCGTCCAGTGAAATCAGCTTCCGCTGGAGGAGAGAAAGCAGACTCTGGTTCATGGTCTGCATGCCGAACTTGGCCTGGCCCACCTGCATCTGGCTGTAGATCTGGTGGACCTTGTCTTCGCGGATGAGGTTGCGAATGGCGGCGTTCGGAACCATCACCTCTACCGCCAGCACCCGCCCCGGCACCCCGGCCTTGGGTAGCAGCTGCTGCGAGAGCACGCCCTGCAGGACGAAGCTCAGCTGGGCCCGTACTTGCGGCTGCTGGTAGGGGGGAAAGACGTCGATGATGCGGTTGATCGACTGGACGCAGTTGTTGGTGTGCAGGGTGGCAAAGGTGAGGTGACCGGTTTCCGAGATGACCAGGGCCGACTCGATGGTTTCCAGGTCTCGCATTTCGCCGATCAGAACCACGTCGGGGTCCTGCCGCAGCACGTACTTGAGCGCCCGCTTGAAGCTCTGGGTGTCGGCACCGATCTCGCGCTGGTTGACGATGCAGGATTTATGCGGGTGCAGGTATTCGATGGGATCCTCCACGGTGACGATGTGCTCGTGGCGCTCGGAGTTGATCTTGTCGATGATGGCCGCCAGCGTGGTGGACTTTCCCGAGCCGGTGGGCCCGGTCACCAGCACCAGCCCCCGCGGCCGCTTGGCCAGCTCCTGGACGATGGGCGGCAGGCCCAGTTCCTGGAAGGACAGGATCTTGAAGGGGATGGTGCGGAAAGCCCCCGCCACCGCGCCTCTCTGCATGAAGATGTTGGCGCGGAACCGGCTCAGGCCCTTGACACCGAAGGATAGATCCAGCTCGTTCTCTTCCTCGAAGCGGTGCTTCTGCGCGTCGGTCAGCACCGAGTAACACAGCTGGCGCGTCTCCACCGGTGTGAGCGGTGGAGTCTTCAAGGGCACCAGCCTGCCGTCGATGCGCAGCTGCGGGGGCGTGCCTGTGGTGATGTGCAGGTCGGAGGATCCCTTTTCGATCATGGCCTTGAGTAGTTGGTGCAAATTCGGCATCTCGGTTTACTCCACGCTAGAGGGTGTCCTTGGCGGTGACGCGCACCACCTCGTCGAGGGTGGTCATACCGTCCTTCATCTTGCCCACTGCCGACATGCGCAGCGTCTTCATGCTCATCTTGACCGCCTCCATCTTCAGCTCGGCGGTGGAGGCGCCGTTGAGCACCATTTCCTTCAGTGGCTCCCAGAAAGGCATCACCTCGTAAATGGCCACCCGGCCCTTGTAGCCGGTGTCGGCGCAATTGCGGCAGCCGGTACCCTTGTAGACGGTAAGCCCCGCCGCATCCTGCTCCGGGATGCCCATGTCCAGCAGCGACTGCACCGGCACCTTAACCGGGCGCTTGCACTCGGGGCAGATGCGGCGCACCAGCCGCTGGGCCAGGATGAGGATCACCGAGGCGGTCACCAGGAAGGGCTCGACGCCCATGTTGAGCAGGCGGCTGATGGTCGACGGCGCGTCGTTGGTGTGCAGGGTCGACAGAACCAGGTGGCCGGTGAGCGCCGCCTTGACCGCGATCTCGGCGGTCTCGAAGTCGCGGATCTCGCCCACCATGATGATGTCCGGGTCCTGGCGCAGGAACGAGCGCAGCGCCGCGGCGAAATTGAGCCCGATCTCGTCGTGCATCTGCACCTGGTTTATGCCCTTCAAGTTGTACTCCACCGGGTCCTCGGCGGTGGAGATGTTGACCGTGGTCTGGTTCAGCTCCGAGAGCGCCGAGTACAGGGTGGTGGTCTTGCCCGAGCCGGTGGGGCCGGTGACCAGGATCATGCCGTAGGGAGCCTGGATGGCGTCCTTGAACCACTTGAGCGGCTCGGGATCGAAGCCCAGCTTGGTCATGTCGAGCTGCAGGCTGCTCTTGTCCAGCAGGCGCAGCACCACCTTCTCGCCGAACAGCGTCGGCAGCACGCTGACGCGGAAATCCATCTCCCGGCCCTTGCCCAGCTTGAGCTTGATGCGGCCGTCCTGGGGCAGGCGCCGCTCGGCGATGTCCAGCTCGCTCATGATCTTGAGGCGCGAGACGATGGCGTTCTTCAGCTTCAGCGGCGGCTTCATCACCTCGTAGAGCACCCCGTCGATGCGGTAGCGCACGCGCAGTTCCTTCTCGTAGGGCTCGACGTGGATGTCCGAGGCGCTCTTCTTGATGGCGTCGATGAGGATGAGGTTGACCAGCTTCACCACCGGCGCCTCTTCCGATTGCTTCTCCAGGTCGAGTACATCCTCGCCTTCTTCTTCCTCCCCGTAGGCGATGTCGCCTTCCTCAAAGCCCTCCATGACGTCGTCATAGGTGGGGCCGCCGGAGTAGTAGCGCTCGATGGCCGCCCGTATGGCCTCCTCGGCGGCCACCATCACCTCTACGTTGTAACCGGTGATGAACTTGATGTCGTCCACGGCGAAGATGTTCGAGGGATCCCCCATGGCGATGCTCACCGTTGAACCGGAGCGGTTGATGGGTATTAGGCAATGCTTTTCCGCCACGTCCCTGGGTACCAGCCCGATGACGTCGGGGTCGATCTCGAAGTCGTTGAGGTTGATGGCCGGAACACCGTACTGCTTGGAAAGAAAGGAGGTGAGCTCGCTCTCGGCGATCATGCCCAGCTTCACCAGACTCGAGCCGAGGCGGCCGCCGGATTTCTTTTGCTCTTCCTGCGCCTTGCGCAACTGGGCCATGGTGATTACGTTTTCACGGACCAGCAGCTCTCCCAGTCTGTGACTCATTTGACCGCCTCTCCCTCCGCTTTCTCCCCGCGATTATCTTTTTATTTCGGCGGATCTGTCAAGTTTACCGAGCCATTGCAACATCCGGGTTGACAGGCCGCAAGCATTTCGGCTAAGGCGGGGAAATGCTTGGCGCG
>CAZTPK010000110.1:2587-6586 GCA_964614765.1 uncultured Gammaproteobacteria bacterium | reverse complement strand
GTCCGCAATCCCGACGGGACGACCGCGCGCGTGCAGCTTCCGGTCGGCGGCGGTGCGATCGACGACCTGGCCGGCGGGCGCCTCTATCGCAAGCTCGGATTCAGCGAATACTTCCCCGAGCATGCGCCCGTGGTGAACCGGGTCATCGGGGGCGGCGCGGCCGAGCGCGCCGGCCTGCGCGCGGGCGACGTGCTCGAGCGCGTGGACGGGACGCGGGTCACGAGCCTGCCGAAGTTCATCGGCTACATCGAGGCGCATCCCGGACAGAGGATCGCCCTGGAGGTGACGCGGGACGGCTCGACGATGAGCGTGGAGATCGTGCCGGACGCCGAAACCTCGGACGGCAGGACCATCGGGCGTATCAAGGCCGAGCTCAAGGTCCCGGAATATGTCGGCGAGGAGCTGCGCAAGCTGGTGGCCACGGAGCGATACGATCCGCTCACCGCGATCGCGAAGGGCTGGCGCAAGACGATCGACACCTCGGTGCTGACCCTGCGCCTGCTCGGCAAGATGCTCGTGCGCGAGGCCTCGGTCGAGAATATCAGCGGCCCCATCAGCATCGCCAAGTTTGCGGGCGAGACCGCTTCGCTCGGACTTTCGGCGTTCGTTGGTTTCCTCGCGGTGGTGAGCGTGAGCCTGTTCGTGCTGAACATGCTGCCGGTTCCGCTACTGGATGGCGGACACTTAATGTATTACCTTATGGAGCTTGTCATGCGCCGGCCCGTGCCCGAGTCCGTGCAGGCCATCGGTCAGCAGGTGGGGATCGCATTGCTGCTGGCATTGATGGGGCTGGCCTTCTACAACGATTTGACGAGGATACTGTGAGGAGCGCGACGGGCAAGCACAAGAACGAACTCGCACACGTCACTCGGTGGTCTCTGCATCAAACTAGAAAGTACTTTAAGAAAGCGCTCTACCTGACTATCGTCGCGGTATTGGCCGCGCCAGCCCTCGCGGCGTCGTTCGTCGTGCAGGACATTCGTCTGAAGGGCCTCTCCCGCATCGCGCCCGGTACGGTGTTCAATTATCTGCCGGTGAAGGTCGGCGATACCATCGATGATCGCCGTTCCGCCGACGCCATCAAGGCGCTGTTCAAGACCGGGCTGTTCGAGGACGTGCAGCTGGAGCGCGAGGGCGACGTGCTGGTGGTGATCGTGAAGGAGCGCGAGGCGATCTCGCAGATCACCTTCAGCGGCAACGACAACATGAAGACCGAGGATCTCACCAAGGCGCTGAAGGAGATTGGATTCGCGGAGGGCGAGGTCTACGACAAGTCCAAGCTCGACAAGGTCACGCAGGAGTTGAAGCGCCAGTACTTCGCCCAGGGCAAGTACGGCGTGCGGATCGACACCAAGGTGACGAGGCTGGAGGGTAACCGCGTC
Source organism: uncultured Gammaproteobacteria bacterium (assembly GCA_964614765.1). Taxonomy (GTDB): domain Bacteria; phylum Pseudomonadota; class Gammaproteobacteria; order JAJPIJ01; family JAJPIJ01; genus JAJVHZ01. Next base: position 5,204 of record CAZTPK010000110.1, on the reverse strand, counting down.
GCCATCGCGATCGACGTCTCCGAGGGCAAGACCGCGCGCATCAGGCAGATCAACATCGTCGGCAACAAGGCATTCCAGGACAAGGAGCTGCTCAAGCAGTTCAAGCTGTCGACGCCGACGATGTTCTCGTTCTTCACCAAGAACGATCAGTACTCCAAGCAGAAGCTCGCCGCCGATCTCGAATCTCTGCGTTCCTACTATCTCGATCGCGGCTACGTAAACTTCAACGTCGATTCCACGCAGGTTTCGATCACGCCGGACAAGAGCGACGTCTACGTTACCGTGAATGTCTCCGAAGGGGACGTGTTCACGGTCTCCGAGGTAAAGCTCTCCGGCCAGCTCATCGTGCCCCAGGAGGATCTCTTCGAGGTCGTCAGCATCCGCAAGGGCATGACATTTTCGCGCAAGCTGGTGACCGAGAGCAGCAAGGGCATCACGGATCGGCTCGGCGACGAGGGCTATGCCTTCGCCAACGTCAATGCCGTGCCCGACATCAGGAACGAGGAGAAGACCGTCGCCATCACCTATTTCATCGACCCGGGCAAACGCACCTACGTCCGCCGCATCAACTTCTTCGGCAACACCCGCACGCGGGACGAGGTCCTCAGGCGCGAGATGCGGCAGCTCGAGGGCGCATGGATATCCACCAGCAAGATCAACCGCTCCAAGGTGCGGCTGCAACGCCTCGGCTACTTCGAGTCGGTCAACGTCGAGACACCCGCGGTCCCCGGGACCGCGGATCAGGTCGACGTGAACTTCACGGTGGTCGAACGCGCCTCCGGGAACCTGCTGCTGGGCCTGGGCTTCTCACAGTCCCAGGGCGTCATCTTCAACAGCCAGGTCACCCAGGACAACTTCCTCGGCTCGGGCAAGCGCCTGGACTTCGCGTTCAACAACAGCGAGGTCAACCGCACCTACAGGCTGGGGTACCTGAATCCCTACTGGACCGTGGACGGCGTCAGTCGCGGCTTCGCCGTCGGCTATCGCGAGACCGACGCCAACGACGCCAACGTCACCCAGTACAACTCGGCGGTGATCAATGCCGGCGCCGAGTTCGGCATCCCGCTGACCGAGTACAACACGCTGAACCTGGGTCTGGATTTCGAGAACACCGAGCTCGACCTCGGCGCCTTCGCATCCGAGCAGGTGCGCGACTTCGTGGACCGCGAGGGCGATGAGTTCAATACCGTGCGCTTCACGGGCAGCTTCGCCTATGACACGCGCAACAAGGCGATACTGCCCGACCGCGGCACGCTGCACCGCATCCGCTCGGAGGTCGCGATCCCGGGCGGGGATCTGGAGTACTACAAGCTGGACTACGACGCCCGCTGGTTCTATCCGGTCACCAGCAAGTACACGCTGGCGCTGCAGGGGCGCGTGGGGTACGGCGACAGCTACGGGGACACCGAGGTGTTCCCGTTCTTCGAGAACTTCTATGCCGGCGGCCCGCGCTCGGTGCGCGGCTTCGAGGACAACACGCTGGGACCCAAGGACAGCCGCGGCGACGCCCTCGGCGGCAACCTCCTGGTGGTCGGCAATGCCGAGGTCATCCTGCCGGTGCCCTTCCTGCAGGACATCGAGTCGCTGCGCATCACCGGCTTCGTGGACGCCGGCAACGTCTACGGCGTCGACGAGGACTTCGACGCCGACACGATACGGTATTCCGCCGGCCTCTCCGGGCTCTGGCTGTCGCCGTTCGGCGTGTTGACAGTCAGCGTGGCCCAGCCCTTCAATACGCAGGACGGCGACAGCGAACAGCCGTTCCAGTTCACGTTCGGCACGACTTTCTGAGCGGCGCGACCGGCGCGCGCGTCGAGCGCGACCATTCATGAATTCACATCTGGAGCAGCAGACCTTGAAGGCCAAATCAATCATTTCATTCATGACGATAGTTGCGGCTATGGCATTGCCCGGCGCCGCCAGCGCGGAGCTCAAGATCGGCGTGGTGAACGCCATCAAAATCCTCGAAGGCGCGCCGCAGGCCGAGGCCGCGCGCAAGCAGCTGGAAAAGGAGTTCGCCTCCCGCGATCGCGATCTCGTCGCGCGCCAGAAGACCATCAAGGAGATGGAGGACCGGCTTGCACGCGAGGGCGCCACCATGAGCGAGGCGGACGCGCGCAAGCTGGAGCGCGACATCGTGTCGAAGCGGCGCGACCTGAAGCGCGACCAGGACGAGTTCCGCGAAGACGTCAACCTGCGCCGCAACGAGGAGTTCGGCAAGATCCAGAAGGAGATCGTGCAGTCGATCCAGGACGTGGCCAAGTCGGAGGGTTACGACCTCATCCTGGGCGAGGGCGTGATCTACGCCAGCGAGAAGACGGACATCACCAACGCCGTGCTGGAACGTCTGCGCAAGGGCAGCAGCTCCCCGTAGTCGCCGGGCGGCAGCGGGCGCACGTGCTGCAGATGTCCCGATGAAGGTGACGCTGAAGGAGCTGGCCGAGCGCACGGGCGCGGCTCTGCGCGGCGACGCGGACATCACCATCACCGGCATCGCCACCCTCGATCGGGCGCAGGCCGGCGATCTTGCCTTCCTGTACAACCGCCGCTATCGCAAGTTTCTCTCGGTGACGAGCGCATCCGCATGGTGATGATTGGCCCTGGCGGTGAAAACCTC
>CAZTPK010000110.1:0-2577 GCA_964614765.1 uncultured Gammaproteobacteria bacterium | reverse complement strand
CCGGCGGACGCGGACGACTGCCCGGTGGCGGCCCTGGTCATGGACAACCCGTACCTGGGTTACGCGAGGGCCGCGGCCCTGCTGGCCCCGAAGCTGCCGTTCAGCCCCGGCATACACCCGACGGCACACGTGGACCCGGCAGCCCGCGTCGAGCCCTCCGCCAGCGTAGGGCCGCACGTGATCCTGGAGGCGGGAGTGCAGATCGGTGAGCAGGTCGTGATCGGCGGCAACACCGTCATCGGCCGCGACACCCGGATCGGGGACTACACGGTGGTGCAGCCGGGGGCGTGCCTCTATCACGGCGTGACCGTCGGCAGGCGCTGCCTGATACACTCCGGCGCGGTGATCGGCGCAGACGGCTTCGGCTTCGCCCGTGACGGGACCCAGTGGGTCAAGATCCCCCAGGTCGGCGGCGTGCACATCGGCGATGACGTGGAGATCGGCGCCAACAGCACGATCGATCGCGGCGCGCTGAAGGACACCGTGATCGAGGACGGCGTGAAGATCGACAACCTCGTGCAGATCGGCCACAACGTCCGCATCGGCGCGCAGAGCGCCATCGCCGGCTGCACGGGCATCGCCGGCAGCACCACGGTGGGCAAGCGCTGTCTCATCGGCGGCGCCGTGGGGATCGCCGGCCACATCGAGATCTGCGACGATGTGACCGTGCTCGCCATGAGCGGCGTGCACAAGTCGATACGGAAGCCGGGCGTCTATTCATCCGGCTGGCCGGTACAGGAAGCGCGCACATGGCATCGATATCTGGCGGCCATCGCGCGGCTGGCGCGGGGACGCGGCAAAACCGAGGACGATTCGGAGTAACAGGAAAACAATGCCGAACACAGTCTCATCCGAACCCGTGCAGATGGATATCCACCGGATTCTTCATCTGCTGCCGCACCGCTACCCGTTCCTGCTGGTGGATCGGGTGCTGGAATGCCGCGCCTGGGAGTCGATCCGCGCCGTGAAGAACGTCTCCATAAACGAGCCCTTTTTCCCCGGCCACTTTCCCTATCGTCCGATCATGCCGGGCGTGCTCATCCTGGAGGCCATGGCGCAGGCCACCGGTCTGCTCGCCTTCCACTCGCTGGGCGAGAACGCCGAGGACGGCGTCATGTATCTGCTGGTCGGCGTCGACAAGGCGCGGTTCAAGCGCCCCGTGGAGGCCGGCGATCAACTCGTCATGGAGGTCAGGCTGAAGCGCGAGCTGAAGGGGATCTATCGCTTCGAAGGCACCGCGACCGTGGCCGACCGCGTCGTCTGCACGGCGGAGTTCATGACCACCAAGAGTCATATCGAGAAGTAGCGGCCGTCGTTGCCGGCGGCGATCGGGGGAGGCGAGGTGATCGATACGCGTGCAATCATTTCGCCGCAGGCGCGCATCGAGGAGGGCGTCTCCATCGGGCCGTGGTGCCTCATCGAGGGCGAGGTGAGCATCGCCGCGGGGACCACCGTTGCCGCGCACGTCGTCATCCGCGGGCCGACCCGCATCGGCCGGGACAACCGCATTCATGCCTTCAGCGTGATCGGCGGCGACCCGCAGGACAAGAAATACGGCGGCGAGGCGACGCGGCTGGAGATCGGGGACGGCAACACAATCCGCGAGCATTGCACCATCAATCGCGGCACCGTACAGGGCGGCGGCATCACCCGGGTCGGCAACGACAACTGGATCATGGCCAACGTCCACGTCGCGCATGATTGCCTGATCGGCGACGGCGTGGTGATGGCGAACAACACGGCGGTCGCCGGGCACGTGGTCATCGAAGACCATGCCACGCTCGGCGGCTTCACGGCGGTGCACCAGTTCTGCCGCATCGGCGCCTACAGCTTCACCGCGATCGCCTCGGCGGTCACCCGCGACGTGCCGCCGTACGTGATGGTGGCGGGCAACTCCGCCTCCGCGCACGGCCTCAACCGCGAAGGTTTGAAGCGTCACGGTTTCGGCGCGGAGGCCGTCGAGACCCTGAAGCGGGCCTACAAGGTCCTCTACCGCTCGGGACTCACGCTGAGCGAGGCGCTGGCGCAGCTCGAGGGTATGGCCGCCTCCTCGCCGGAGGTCCGCCGGCTGGCCGATTTCGTCGCGGCCTCCACGCGCGGCATCGCGCGGTGAGAAGGGCGAGGCCGCCGTGTTGCGCGTCGCCATCGTAGCGGGCGAACCCTCCGGAGACCTCTTGGCGGCAGGCCTGCTCGGTGCCCTCAGGGCGCGGGTGGCGCGCCTCACCGTCGAGGGCATCGCCGGGCCGAGGATGCGCGCGCAGGGGTGCGAGGCCTGGGAGAGCATCGATCGCCTTGCGGTCATGGGCCTGCCGGAGATCATCCGCCGCTACCCCGAGCTGCGGGCGCTGCAGCGCGAGACCGTGCGCCGCGTCGTCGCCATGCGCCCGGACGTGTACATCGGCGTCGATGCGCCGGAGTTCAACCTCGGCATCGAGGTGGCGGTGCGCAGGGCCGGCATTCCCACCGTCCACTACGTCAGCCCGAGCGTGTGGGCCTGGCGCGAGGGCCGGATCCGCACCATCCTGCGGGGCGTCGACCTGATGCTGACCCTGTTTCCCTTCGAGGCCCGCCACTTCG
>CAZTPK010000109.1:0-6605 GCA_964614765.1 uncultured Gammaproteobacteria bacterium | reverse complement strand
CGATTGCGCCCAGGCCGCGGTAGAGCTCCGTGCCCGCGCCGGGGATGAACACCAGCGGCGCGAGGCCGACGACGGTGGTGATGGTCGACATCATGATCGGCCGCAGCCGCACCTCCACCGCGTCCCGCACCGCCTCGCGCGGACCGGCGCCCTCCTCGCGCATCGCGGCCAGCGCGCGATCGACGATCAGGATCGGATTGTTCACCACGGTGCCCACCAGGATCAGGAAGCCGAGCATCGTGATCATGTCGAAGGCCTGGCTGAAGGGCGGCAGGCCGATGGCGGGCAGCCAGGCGCCGGCCACGTTGAGCAGCCAAAGGCCGCCAATGCCGCCGGCGATGCCGAGCGGCACGGTGGTCATGATCACGAACGGATATCCCCAGTGCGAGAAGATGGCCACCAGCAGCAGGTAGCACAGCACGACCGCGACGATGAAGTTGCCGGTGAGGGCCTCGCGGGTGGCCTGAAGCTGGTCGCTCGCCCCGGAGATCTCCATGTTCACGCCGGCCGGCACCTTGCCGCTCGCCTTCATGTGACCGATCAGCTCGTTCTCCACCCTGCTTACCGCGGCCTCCAGCGGCACTTGGCGCGGCGGGATGATCGACAGCGTGACCGTGCGCCGGCCGTCGACCCGGCGCAGCGTCTCGGTATCCGCCGTCTCGCGCAGTTCCGCCAGGGCGCTCACCGGCACCACCGCGCCGTCCGGCGTGTACACCGGCAGGTCGCGGATGCTCGAGGGGTCGGCCGACGTGCCCTGCGTGCTGTAGATGAACAGGTCGATCTTGTCGTCGTTCACGAACACCTCGTCGACGTAGGCGCCGTCGGTCAGCGCCGCCACCGTATAGCCGATGTCCTCGGCGCTCATGCCCAGCTCGGCGGCGCGTTCCCAGCGGGGCCGCAGTTCGAGCAGCGGCTGCGCCAGCGACAAGGCCGGCGGGTCGGGCTTGATGCGCGGCTCGACGAAGATCTCCTTCGTGCGCTCGAAGGCGGTCGAGGCGGTCCGGTAGATGGCCTCCAGGTCGACGCCGCTGATGTCGACGTTGATGCTGCGCGTGCCGCCGTAATTGCTGGCGAAGATCGAGCCGCGCGAGGAGAACGAGCGCATGCCCGGCTCGCGGTCGAAGGCCCCGGTCACCGCGTTCATCACGCCGTCGATGTGCGCCGGCGTCTTGCGTACCGGTTCGGCAACGATGCGCACCTGGTCCGGGTTGACCCAGGTGACCACGTACTCCAGTGCCGGCACCGGGGTCTCGCCGCGATCGTAGCGATCCGGATCGCCGCCGACGTGCGGCAACAGCATGCGGTTGACACGCTCCGCCGCCTGCGACATTTCCTGGAAGTTGTAGCCGGGAGGCGGGAACATCAGCGAGAAGCTCTTCGGCTCCTCGCCCTCCGGCAGGTATTCGGCGGGCGGTGTCAGCCGCGCGATGGCGAACCAGGTGATCGCGCCGAGCGATACCAGGCAGAGCAGACGCCGCCGCCAGTTGCCGATCAGCCACGCCGCGGAGGCGACGATGCCGCCCGCCAGGGCCGCGCCGAGCCCGGGGCGCGTGCGCGCTTCGCGGATCCGGAAGTTCGCGAACGCCGCCGGGACCACGGTCACCGCCACCAGCATCGACACGAACACCGACGCGGACAGCGCCACGGCGATATCGGAATAGAGCTGGCCGGCCTCCTCCCTCACGAACAGCACCGGCAGGAACACCAGAATAGTGGTAAGCGTGGAGGCGAGCACGGCGGTCCACACGCGGCGCACGCCGATGATCGCCGCCTCCATCCGCGAGCGGCCGCGCGCGAGCTCGCGTTCGATGCTCTCCAGCACCACGATGCTGTTGTCGAGCGTCATGCCGATGGCGAAGGCGACGCCGGCGAGCGAGACCACGTTGATCGTGCGCCCGGCGAAGAGCAGCCCGAGGAAGGCGGCGATGGTGCAGATCGGAATTCCGGCGACCCCGATCAGCGTCGCCGGCACGGAGCGCAGGAACAGGTACATCACGGCGGTGGCCAGCGCCGCGCCGATCGCGAGGTTCTGCCAGACGTTGCGGACCGCATCCTCCACGTAGCGCACGTCGTCGGTGATGAGCGCCATCCGCATCCCCATCGGCTCGAGCACGTCGCGGTTCGCCTCGGCCACCGCCTTCATCACCCGTTCCTTGATCGCGATGACGTTGGAACCGGTCTCGCGCTTGATCGACACGTTGATGACCGGCACGCCGTTGACCTGTATGGACGAGCGGATCTCGAAGTGATGCAGCCGCACCTCGGCGACGTCGCGCAGGCGCACGAGTGTCTCGCCGCGGCGGGCGATGACGATGTCGCCGAGCTCGTCCAGGTCCTGGAAGCGGCCGACCGTGCGCAGCAGGTAGCGCCGCTTGCCGGCGTCGAGGTCGCCACCGGATATGTCGCGGTTGCGCTCGCGCAGGCGGTCGCGCAGCTCGGTCAGGGCGATGCCGCGCTCGGCGAGCTTGGCCGGGTCGACGAAGATCTGCACCTGTCTCTCGGCGCCGCCCCACACGCTCACTTCCGACACGCCGGGCACGCGTTCCAGACGCGTGCGCACGTTGTCGTCGACGTAGTCGCGCAACATGTTCATGTCCAGCCCCCGCGGGTTGCCCGGCGCGGGCTCGACGCGGAAGAACATGAAGGAGTTGTTCGAGAACGAGGTCGTGTACAGGCGCGGTTCGTCGACGTTCTCGGGATAGGAGGGAACCTGGGAGAGCGCGTTGTTGACGCGGATGAGGGCGTCGTTGAGATCCACGCCGAAGGGGAACTCCAGCTCGATGCGCGCCTGGCCGAAGGTCGCGGTGGAGACCAGACGCTGCACGCTCGGGATGCCCCGCAGGTATTCCTCCTGCTCGACGAGGATCTCCTTTTCCACGTCCTGCGGCGTGGCGCCGGGCCAGCTGGTGCGCACGGAGACGGTGCGGATCTCCAGATCCGGGATCATCTGCACCGGCACCCGCAGCACCGCGAGTATGCCGAACATGCAGACGATGAGCACCCCGACGGCGAGGATCGTGCCGTGGCGGATGGTGCCCTCTAGCATGGCGCGGCGCTCATGGAATCACCGTTTCCCTGCCAGGGGGCGCCAACGCCGGCGGTTCATGAGCGCGCGCATATCGATCACCGCTCGACCTGTTCTTCGGGGGACTCGTCGCGCACCACGTGCACGAGCTGACCCTCGCGCAGTACCTCGTTGCCTCGCATGATGACCCGATCGCCTGCTTCCAGCCCGCTCTCCACTTCCACGCGCTCCGCGGCGCTGCGTCCGATCTCGATCGGCCGTTCGCGCACCCGCGTCGCGCCGTCGGTTTCCACGAGCAGCCAGACACTGGCGGTGCCATACGGCCGGCGCACGATCGCGTCCTTGGGCAGCGTCAGCGTCTTGCGGCTCGAACGGACGCGGAACACCGCCTCCGCGGACATGCCCGGCGTCATCCTTCCCTCGCCGCCCTCGACGCCGACGCGCACGAGGAACGAGCGCGCGCTGGTGTCCTTCACCGGCACGCGCCTGAGTATGCGGCCGCTGAACGACTGCCCGGGCAACGCGTCGAGCCTGACCTCCACGGGCGTGTCGTCCGCGATGTCGTGATAGCGCTCCTGAGGCACCTGCACGTCCAGCCGCAGCCGATCGATGGCGACCAGCTCGATCGCCGCGGTGCCGGTCTCTATCCATTCGCCGGCCTCGGTCAGCTTGCGGGTGACCACGCCGTCGAAGGGGGCGATCAGCGCATGGCGCGCGATCGTTTCGGCCTGCGCGCGCCGCTGCGCCTCGAGGCGCGCAACCGCCGCGGCGCTGACTTTCACCGCGGAATCGCTGGCCTCGAGCTGGGTCGCCGCCACGCTCTGGGTCTTCGCCAGGCGTTGCGCCTCGCGCCGCAGGCGCTCGGCCTCGGCCAGCCGCGCCTGGCCTTCGGCAATCGCCGCCTCCGATTCCGCCAGCGCGAGCCTGGCCATGGTCGCATCCAGTTCCACCAGCACGTCGCCGGCCCTGACGTGGTCGCCGGCATCGACATGCACGCTCGCCACCAGGCCGCTGACCCGTGGCGAGAGCGAAGCGTTCTGCTCGGCGGTCACGGTCCCGGTGAGCGAGAGTTGGTCGACGAGTGTCCCGATGCGCGCTGCCGTCACCGTGACGTTCACGGCATCCGCGCCGTGAACGGCCGCCGTCGCCAGCACGAATACGCCCGCCAGAGCCGCATGCGCGGCGATCCGCAGTGTGCCGTTGGAGAGCTGTCGAAGGCGCCCGCCGGCACCGGAAGCGGCGCTCGGCGGCGCGCGGCAATGCACCGTCGCGGTCGGCAGCAGCCGCCAGGCAGGGGTGAGAACCGCGCGGATCGGGTCGGCCATTATTCGTCTTCTGGTGATCGGGAACGCCCGCTCCACGGGGATACTACCGTTTTCCGACCACGGGAGTACCCCGGGGTTCACGATGTGTCGGTCGTCGCCGCCGGCGCCGGGCGCGGTGTCGTGAGGTCCCCCGTGCGGTGACCGCTGTACAAGGCCCGCTCGAGACCGTTGCGGATGGATTCGGTGGAGGGATCCGCCAGGGTCAGCCTGTGCCCGCCGGCGGGCGCGGGAACGCGGCCGCTGCCAGGCCGTAGAGGCACATGGCGATGACGACCACGCCGGTGAAGCCGAGAAGGATGGCGAGCACGGTGGCGAGCGTGGCGCCGATCACCGAGGTGCAGGCGTTGACGCCGTAGGCCCAAGGCACGGCCGCGGCGCCTCGCGCGGCCAGCGCCGCCATGCCGCGCGGGAAGGGCATGCCCATGCAGAAGGCGAGCGGGGCGATGAGCAGCGCGGCGAGCAGGATCTTCGCCGGGTCCGGCAGCGCCACGGCGTGCCGGATCAGCGGCGGCAGCACGGCGAGGTAGATCGAGGACAGCGCGACGATGGCCAGGACCGGCGGCCAGAGTGTCGCACGTGACATGCGCGCGGATCTCGAAAGTGGATTCCTCCCAGCGAAAGCTGGGATTGCGCTGGCACGCCGGCCAGAGCGCATGTCGTCCGGGTGAGAGTTTGCGCCGGGGTCGGGGACCGGGGGTGTATGGCCTGACGTCCGGTCTTCGCCGGGGTGGCGATCCACGGCGGTGTAGCGCTCGGACCAGCGCGCGCCCAGGCCGGCGAAGAGCAGGAAGGCGCACAGCACCACCGCCACCGCGTACAGCGGATGCGCCAGCAGCAGGGTGAACCTCTGGATGAACGCCATCTCGATGAACATGAAGGCGAAGCCCAGCGCCGCGAAGTACACTAACACCCGGCCGCGAGGCGCCGCCGCGCGCTGGCCTCGGCGCAGTACGAGCGGCAGCAGGATGAGCACCACGCTCGCGAGCGCCGCCTGGGCGAGTGTGGCGATCAACACCGGGTAGCCCAGCTCCAGCAGCGGCAGTCCGCCGCGGTCCTTCAGCCGCAGGATCTCGGCGAGCGTTCCCCAGCGGAAGAAGTTGAAGAAGTACGGCCGATCGTCGGTGGCGGGCGCGATGTTGAACTTGTAGCGATCGATGAACCCTGCGCGCCCCTCGCCCAGCAGCGCCGCCGCGCCGTCGTGGAACCACGGCTCCTCGAGCAGGTTGTAGCGGTTCGCCTCCTCCCGCCGCATGCCGGGATACCACTCGGTGTCGAACGAGCGCGCCTCGCTGAAGGCGCGTATCCGCTCCACGTCGCCGGCGTCGAACTCGCCGTTCTTTACCAGCAGCGTGACCGTCTGCCAGCCGCGGATCATCGCCAGGCGCCTGCCCGGCTCCGCCACGCCCTTGCGTTCCAGCGCCGCGACGGCGGTGCCGAACAGCTTGAGGGTGTCGCGCGGCGGCAGCGTGACCCAGCGCGTGATCGACAGGATGCCGTCCGGCCGCAGATGCTCGAGATAACGCTGCAGGCCCTCGACGGTGTAGAGATAGCTTTCGCTCAGGCCATAGAGGCCGGCGGCCGAGGCGCCGAAGGCGTCGAGCAGCGCGACGTGTATCAGGTCGTAGCGATCGCGGCTAGCGGCCACGAAGCCGCGCGCCTCGGCGAGGTGCAGGCGCACCTCCGGCCGTGCGTAGACGTGCCCGGCGAAGTCCGCGTAACGCTCGCGCACGAGGTCCACCATCTGCGGGTCGAGCTCCACGGCGTCGATCAGGCGCGCGCCGTGCTGCACGGCCTGCAGCACGTCGGCGCCGGCGCCCGCGCCGAGCACGGCCACGTGCGGCCGCTCGAGCAGATGGTAGGGCAGGGCGGAGGTCGTCTGGTCGAGGTACGCGAGCTTGCCGGTATCGCCGTCGAAGCGCGTCAGCGCGGCGAAGCTGTCGCCGTCGGTGTAGACGCCGAGCTGCGCCGGCGGCTCCTGCACGGCGTTCAGGCTCAGCCCCGGCGCGTGCCGGAACGGGATGCGGGGACTCTCGACCACCGAGATCAGCCCGAGCGGGCTCGAGCGCTCCTCGACGACGCGCGCGCCTGCGACCAGGAGCTGCTGGCTGAGGCTCTTGTACTCCGAGAGAAGCAGCCGGGTCAGCGGGTCCGGCAGCGCGAAGACGGCCAGCAGCGCGCCGGCGATCAGCAGCGGCACCGTGGCGCGTGCGTGCAGCCGGAAGTGCTGCGCCGCGATCGCCGCGGCGAGCAGGCCC
>CAZTPK010000108.1:0-6606 GCA_964614765.1 uncultured Gammaproteobacteria bacterium | reverse complement strand
CTTCCCTGGCGGCCTTCGCAAGCGTCGAGGACGCCGGCAACGCTGTGGCCGGGATCATCGCCGCCGGCATCGTGCCCGCGGGCCTGGAGATGATGGACAGGCTGGCGGTCAGCGCCGCCGAGGACTTCGTGCAGGCCGGTTATCCCACCGATGCCGAGGCGATCCTCATCTGCGAGATCGACGGCATAGCCGCCGAGGTCGCCGCGCAGTTGGAGCGCGTGCGCGAGGTCCTGCGGGCGCATCGCGCCACGGCCATCCGCGTGGCCGCCGACGAGGCCGAACGCATGCAGTTGTGGGCCGGCCGCAAGGCGGCCTTCCCCGCCGTCGGACGGCTGGCGCCCGATTACTACTGCGTGGACGGCACCATCCCGCGCCATCAGCTCGCGTACGTACTGCGGCGCATCGCCGATCTGTCGCAGGAATACGGCCTGCCGGTGGCCAACGTGTTTCACGCCGGGGACGGCAACCTGCATCCGCTCATCATGTACGACGCCAACAAGCCGGGCGAACTGGCCAAGGCGGAGAGATTCGGCGGCGACATCCTCGAGTTGAGCGTCAGGGTCGGAGGCACGGTGACCGGCGAGCACGGCGTCGGCGTGGAGAAGCTCGACCAGATGTGCGTGCAGTTCGGTGCCCCCGAGCTGCGGCACTTCCACGCCGTCAAACGGGTGTTCGATCCCTACGGGCTGCTGAATCCCGGAAAGGCGGTCCCCAGCCTGGCGCGCTGCGCGGAGCTCGGCGGCATGCACGTGCACAGCGGTGAGCTGCCGCATCCGGAGTTGCCGCGCTTCTGAGGCTCTGCGCGGACCCCCGCGCCCGGAACGGCGTGCGCCGACGCCGATTGCCGCTCTGCCATTCAGTGACTTGGGGAGCTAGTGCCGCCGACGGTCAGGTTGTCGATGCGCAGGGTCGGCTGGCCGACGCACACGGGCACGGACTGGCCATTCTTGCCGCAGGTGCCGACGCCGGCGTCGAGCTGCAGATCGTTGCCGATCATGCTGACGCGGGTGAGCACGTCGGGGCCGTTGCCGATGAGGGTGGCGCCCTTCACGGGGCGGGTCACCCTTCCATCCTCGATGAGATAGGCCTCGGCAGCGGAGAACACGAACTTGCCGTTGGTGATGTCGACCTGGCCGCCGCCGAAGTTGACGGCGTACAGGCCGCGATCGACGGTGGCGATGATCTCCTGCGGGTCGTGAGGGCCGGCCAGCATGTAGGTGTTCGTCATCCGCGGCATGGGCCGGTGCGAATAGGACTGGCGTCGGCCGTTGCCGGTGGGCGGCAGTTTCATCAGCCGCGCATTGTGCTTGTCCTGCATATAGCCGCGCAGGATGCCGTCCTCGATGAGGACCGTGCACTGGGTGGGCGTACCCTCGTCATCGACGTTGAGTGAACCTCGGCGGTCGGGAAGCGTGCCGTCGTCCACGACCGTGACTCCGGGAGCGGCCACGCGTTGACCGATGCGACCGGCGAACGCCGAGGTGCCCTTGCGGTTGAAATCACCCTCCAGGCCGTGGCCGATGGCCTCGTGCAGCAGGATCCCGGGCCAGCCCGGACCCAGCACCACCGTCATCTCGCCGGCGGGCGCCGGCTCCGCCTCCAGGTTGAGCAGAGCCTGGCGCACGGCCTCGCGCGCGAACTGCCGGATGCGGCCTTCGGCCGTCAGCCACTCGTAGCCGAAACGTCCGCCGCCTCCATAGCTTCCGATCTCGCGCCGCCCGCCCTGCTCCACGATGACCGTGACGTTCAGGCGGACGAGCGGGCGCACGTCGCCCGCCAGGGTGCCGTCGCTGGCGGCCACCAGCACCGATTTGCGCTGCCCGGTGAGGCTGACGACCACCTGGCTGACGCGTGGATCGAGCGCACGGGCGCAGGCGTCGATCTCCTGCAGCAGCCGCACCTTCTCCTCGGCCGCCAGGGTCTCCACCGGGTCCAGTGGCCTGTACAGCAGCTTGCCAGCGGGCCGCTGCCAGACGAGCCCGCCGCCGTCGCCGCCACGGCCGGCGATCGCGCGCGCCGCCCCCGCGGCGCTCTGCAGCGCCGGCATGGCGATCTCATCGGCATAGGCGAAGCCCGTCTTCTCGCCCGCCACCGCGCGCACGCCCACGCCCTCGCCGATGCTGTGCGAGCCCTCCTTGACGATGCCGTCCTCCAGCGTCCAGCCCTCGGACCGGCTGTGCTCGAAATACAGGTCGGCATAGTCGAGGCGGGCATCGAGCAGTCCGTTGAGCACCTGTTCGAGGTGACGATCCTCCAGGGCGGCGGGCGCAAGGGTCTGCTGGCGGGCGAGGGCGAGGCTGTCGGACATTTTTTCGGCGTTCGTGAGCGTGGCTACGGCTCGGAGTTTGACACAACTGTACCTGCTATGTACCTTCTCAAACCTTTGGGTCTAGCACGCAGGTTTTCAACGGCATACCGGTGGTTCGGGTTCCCGGGAGGGGACAGGGGCGACCGGCACAACCTAAATCTCTCCCTTGGACCGCAATGAGCAACACACAGTTCTCCAGAATTGAACGCCTGCCGCCGTACGTCTTCAACACCGTGCAGGAGCTGAAGATGGCCGCCCGCCGCCGCGGCGAGGACATCATTGATTTCGGCATGGGCAATCCGGATCAGCCCACGCCCAAGCACATCGTCGACAAGCTGATCGAGGTCGCCCAGCGCGGCGACACCCACCGCTACTCCGTCTCGCGCGGGATCCCGCGCCTGCGCAAGGCGATCTGCGACTGGTACAAGAACCGCTACGAGGTCTACCTCGACCCGGAGAGCGAGGCGATAGTCACCATCGGCTCCAAGGAAGGGCTCGCGCACCTGGCCATGGCGATCGTCGATCGGGGTGACGCGGTGCTGGTGCCCAACCCCGCCTATCCCATCCATCCCTACGGCTTCGTGATCGCCGGCGCGGACATCCGGCACGTGCCCTGCGGCACCGGCATCGATTTCTTCGCCGAGCTCGAGAAGGCCATCCGCGACTCCTGGCCGAAGCCGAAGGTGCTGCTGCTGAACTATCCGAGCAATCCCACCACCGAGTGCGTGGATCTGACCTTCTTCGAGAAGGTCGTCGACATCGCCAAGGAGCACGGCATCTGGATCGTGCAGGATCTCGCCTATGCCGATTTGGTGTTCGACGGCTACGTGGCGCCCTCGATCCTGCAGGTGCCAGGCGCCAAGGACGTCGCGGTGGAGTTCTTCACCCTGTCGAAGAGCTATAACATGCCCGGCTGGCGCATCGGCTTCATGGTCGGCAACCCGGTGTTGGTGAAGGCACTGGCGCGCATGAAGTCCTACCTGGATTATGGGATGTTCACGCCGGTGCAGGTGGCGGGCATCGCGGCGCTGGAGGGGCCGCAGGACTGCGTGAGGGAGATCTGCGACATGTACCGGCGCCGCCGCGACGTGCTGTGCGAAGGTCTGAATGCCGCCGGCTGGACGGTGGAGAAGCCGAAGGCGACGATGTTCGTGTGGGCGCCGATCCCGGAGCCGTACCGGAAGATGGGTTCGCTCGAGTTCTGCAAGAAGATGCTGGCGGACGCGAAGGTGGCAGTGTCGCCGGGGGTGGGTTTCGGCGAGTACGGCGATGGACACGTGCGCTTCGGCCTCATCGAGAACGAGCACCGCACGCGCCAGGCCGTGCGGGGCATCAAGGAAATGCTGAGGGCCGACGGAGTGGTTGCCGCGTCCTGATCGGCCGCCTGGAAACGCGCCACTGGGTCGGTCCGCTTCGGGAGGTCAGGCGGGGCGGACCGGTCACCGATTACCAGTCACGAATCACCAGAATATGAAACCGATACGAGTGGGGTTGATGGGGATAGGCACGGTCGGCGGCGGCACTTTCGCGGTGCTGGCGCGCAACCAGGAGGAGATCACGCGCCGTGCCGGCCGCCCGATACACATCACCGTCGTGGCGGACAAGGACCGCGCGCGCGCCGAGGCGGTCACCGGCGGCAAGGTGAGGATCATCGAGGATGCGTTTGCGATAGTCGGCGATCCGGACGTGGACGTGGTCGTCGAGCTCATCGGCGGTTACACCGTGGCCAGGGAGCTGGTGCTCAGGGCGATCGACAACGGCAAGCATGTGGTGACGGCCACCAAGGCCCTGATCGCGACTCACGGCAACGAGATCTTCATGCGCGCCCGCGAGAAGGGCGTGATGGTGGGCTTCGAGGCCGCCGTCGCCGGCGGCATACCGATCATCAAGGCCATGCGCGAGTCGCTGGCGGCGAACCGCGTGCAGTGGCTCGCGGGGATCATCAACGGCACCTGCAACTTCATCCTCACCGAGATGCGCAACCACGGCCGCGAGTTCGCCGAGGCGCTCAAGGACGCCCAGGCCAGGGGCTACGCCGAGGCGGATCCCACCTTCGACATCGAGGGCATCGATGCCGCCCACAAGCTCACCATCCTCGCCTCCATCGCCTTCGGTATTCCGCTGCAGTTCGACAAGGTGCACGTCGAAGGCATCACCGGCGTGGCGCGCGAGGACGTGGTCAACGCCGAGGCGCTGGGCTATCGCGTCAAGCTCCTGGGGATCGCCCGCCGCAGCGAGGAGGGCATCGAGCTGCGCGTGCACCCCACGCTGATCCCCGAGCGGCGCCTCATCGCCAACGTCGACGGGGTGATGAATGCCGTGCTCGTGCGCGGCGACGCCGTCGGACCGCTGCTGTTCTACGGCGCCGGGGCCGGCGCGGAACCGACGGCCTCCGCGGTGGTGGCCGACCTCGTCGACGTCACCCGCGCCCTGACCGCCGACCCCCAACACCGCGTGCCGCACCTGGCGTTCCAGCCGGACGCCATGTCCAACGTCTCCGTACTGCCGATGGAGCGCGTCGTCACGGCCTATTACCTGCGCATCACGGCGCTCGACAAGCCCGGCGTGCTGGCCGACATCACCCGCATCCTTGCCGATTCCGGGATCAGCATCGAGGCGATACGGCAGCGCGAGCCCGCCGAGGGCGAGCAGCACGTGCCCATCATCCTGCTGACGCAGCGAGTGCGCGAGAAGGCCGTCAACGACGCCCTGGCGAAGATAGAGGCGCTGGGGTCCGTCAAAGGCAAGGTCACCCGCCTGCGTCTGGAGACGCTCGCGTAGGTACGCGGCGGCCGCCGGCAACGTCCCGCGGCGACGCCATGCAATAAATCGAGTGACGGAAAAATGCTGATCAACGCACGCTACACGGGCCTCATCGAGCGCTACCGCGACCGCCTGCCGGTGCACGACGACACCCGCATCATCAGCCTCGGGGAGGGCAACACGCCGCTCATCCGGCTGAACAACATCCCGCGCGACCTGCGCAAGGACGTCGACATATACGTCAAGTTCGAGGGGCTGAACCCGACCGGTTCCTTCAAGGATCGCGGCATGACCATGGCGGTGACCAAGGCCGTGGAGGCGGGCGCCCGCGCGATCATTTGCGCCTCCACGGGCAATACCTCGGCTTCGGCGGCGGCGTACGCCGCGCGCGCGGGCATCACCGCCTTCGTGCTGATACCCGAGGGCAAGATCGCGATGGGCAAGCTGGCCCAGGCGATGATGCACGGCTCCGTCGTGCTGCAGATCAAGGGCAACTTCGACGCCGGCATGGAGCTGGTCAAGCAGGTCGCGCAGCACGCGCCGGTGACCATCGTCAACTCGATCAATCCCTTCCGCCTGCAGGGGCAGAAGACCGCCGCCTTCGAGATCGTGGAGGAGCTGGGCCGCGCGCCGGACTATCACTGCCTGCCGGTGGGCAACGCCGGCAACATCACGGCGCACTGGATCGGCTATTGCGAGTACTCCTCGGCCTCCGGGGATCACGTGACCGCGGCCTGCGCATACTGCAGCGGTCACTGCCGCTACGCGGGCGGCGCGATCGTCGGCAACCGCCCGAAGATGGTGGGCTACCAGGCGGCCGGCAGCGCGCCGTTCGTCCGCGGCCATATGGTCGACGATCCGGAGACCGTCGCCACCGCGATCCGGATCGGCCATCCGCAGAGCTGGGATTCGGCGTGGACGGTGCAGCGGGAATCCGGCGGCTGGTTCGACGAGTGCAGCGACGCGGAGATCCTCGCCGCGCAAAAGCTGCTCGCGGAGCGCGAGGGCGTGTTCTGCGAACCCGCCTCGGCGGCGTCGCTGGCCGGCGCGCTGCGCGACGTCCGCTCCGGAAAGATACCGGACGGCAGCACGATCGTCTGCACGCTGACGGGACATGGGCTGAAGGACCCGGACACGGCCATCAAGCAGAGCACCGCGCCCCTGGTACAGGTGGAGGCGGACCTCGAGGCCGTCAAGCGCGCGATCCTCACCCACGTGCAGTGATCGCTCGGCCCCGACCGAGCCCGCGGACGGCCTCCGACCGAGCCCTCTTGCTCGACGCCCGCACCCCTCCGGTCATGGACAGCCGGCGGCTGATTTGGCACCGTCCTTCCCGATGCCGCCAGTCGCGACGATGCCTTCCGTAGCGTCTGCCGAGGCGCACGTGCTGGCGCCCGCGCTGTTCGCGCCGGCGTGGCCGGAGCGCTCGGTTCACGAGGCGCTGGGGGCGGCGCCGGCGCTCCGGCTCATTCTCGCGCGCGGGCGCGAGCAGCGCCGCGCGGCGAGCGTGCAATTCCATGACGCCCTGTTCGGCC
>CAZTPK010000107.1:0-6618 GCA_964614765.1 uncultured Gammaproteobacteria bacterium | reverse complement strand
GGCCAGGCCCGCGATCGCGCTGAAGATGATCCGGTGATCGTTGCGGTAGAAATCCTGCTCGGTGATCCGCTCGGCGACCAGCAACCAGGCGTCGTTGTCCAGCATCAGGCCGCCAAGGACCGCCTGTTCGGCCTCAATGGAGTGCGGCGGCACCTTCAGTGCATCGGTGACCGCTTCTGCTGCATAGCTGGCCAAGGTGGGACGGAACGACCCCGCTTGCGCGGGGCCGCATGCCAAATCAGGCCTTGACTTCGCTCTCGGCGACGACGCGCACCGTGAGGGCAACGTTCACGTCGGCGTGCAGGTGCAACTCCACGGCGTGGTCCCCCAGGGTGCGGATCGGACCGGTCGGCATGCGCACCTCGCGCTTCTCGACCTCGGTGCCGGCCTTGCTGAGGGCCTCGGCGATGTCTGCGGTGCCGACCGAGCCGAACAGCTTGCCCTCCTCACCGGCGCGGGCGGCGATCGTGACCACCGCGTCCTTCAGCGTCGCGGCGCGCGCCTCGGCCTTGGCCAGCGCCTCGGCCTGCGCCTTCTCCAGCTCCGCGCGCATGGTCTCGAGCTTCTGTACGTTGGCATCGGTGGCAGGCACCGCCATCTTCTCCGGGATGAGGAAATTGCGCGCGTAGCCCGGGCGCACCTTCACGCGATCGCCGAGCTTTCCCAGATTGTGCACCTTCTCAAGCAGGATCACTTCCATCTTCGTTCACCTTTCAGAGGTCATTTCTCTCGCCATGTGCCTACGCGCCGGCGGCGAATCGGGCGCGAAAATCGAAAACCAGGTCCGCCAGTGCCAGCGCCGCGAGCAGCGCGATCGCGTAGAACGGCAGCAGCAGCAGCGCCAGGTATAAGCCGAACACCCACCCCACCGGCAGCCGCCGGCGACGGATCTCGTGATGCGCGTAGGCCAGACCGTGGAATGCCAAGGCACATACGCTGATCGCCAGCAGATCCACAGCATACCCCAGGGGGGCGCCCGATACACCGGTCGCCCGCGACACGGTCAACGCGACCAGCAATGCCAGCAGCGCCCCGGTGGCCGGTCCGCGCGGCAGTTGCAGCGCACGGAACTCCGGTGCGAATCCGCCGGGGTTGTACAGGCGCGCCTGCCAGTGGCGCGCCAGCAGCACCGTGGCCATCAGCGTCACCAGCATGGAGGCGGCGATCAGGCTGTTGAGGACGCGAGCCACCGCATCGAGGTGCTCTGCCGTGATCCCGGATGCCGCGCCCTGCTCCCCCGCGAGCTTCATCATGTTGTCCAGCAGCCGCCGCCACCAGGCGACGACATCGCCGGTCCAAAGGCGCAGGGCGATGGCGCACACGGCCGTGATTGCCGCTGCCGCCACCAGCGCCCAGCCCTGTCGGCGACTCACGCGCAGGACCAGCGCGCACAGGAGCGCGGGCAGCCAGACGAGGCCCAGCACCCACAGCGCCGGGTGCACGGAGCGGAACATCAGACCGGTGAAGACCGCGACCGCCGCGGTGGCGATGGCGGAGACCTTCAGGCCCTCGACCGCGCCGTGACGCAGGGTCACCAAGCCGATCGCCGCCCCGCTGAGGCAGCTGGTCAGCGGCATCAGCAGCGCGACGATCCAGCCGATGGCGATGAACAGCGCCGCGGCCGCACCCGCGTGCAGGCGGCCCTGCATGATCCACGCAGCCAGCGGGCGCATGCGAGTTCCGCCGTGTAGAGCGTGAGGCTAGTGCGAGTCGCAGTACGGCAGCAACGCGAGGAATCGCGCGCGCTTGATCGCCGTCGCCAACTGGCGCTGGTAGCGGGTCTTGGTCCCTGAGATACGCGCCGGAACGATCTTGCCGTTCTCGGAGATGTATTGCTTGAGGGTGGCGATGTCCTTGTAGTCGATCTCCTTGACCCCTTCCGCCGTGAACTTGCAGAAACGCTTCCGACGGAAGAAACGCGCCGCCGGCTTTTCCCGCGGTCTCATGCTCATGCTTCAGCCTCGCTGGATTCCACTTCAGACACCTCTTCCGCCTCGGCGGCGCCGGACTCGCCGCGGCGCGGCGTGTATCGCTCTTCCTCGGCCTCGCGCGCCTTCGCCAGCGGCGAGGGCTCGGTGACGGCCTCGTCGCGCGCGACGATGAGATTGCGGATTACCGCATCGTTGAACCGGAAGGCGTTCGACAGCTCGGTCAGTGCCTGCTGCGTGCACTCGATGTTGAGCAGCACGTAATGGGCCTTGTGAACCTTGGCGATGGGATAGGCGAGCTGCCGGCGTCCCCAGTCCTCGAGACGGTGCACGGCACCGCCGCTGGCGGAGACGATGCCCTTGTAGCGTTCGAGCATGGCGGGTACCTGCTCGCTCTGATCCGGATGGATCAGGATGACGATCTCGTAATGACGCATGTGTTTTCCTCTCGGATTGGCAGCCTCCCGACCGGCGTCATCCGGCGGTGAGGCAAGGACGCTCCGATGAGCCGGCCGCTGGCCGGAATCCCGGAGGGGCGCGTAGTTTAGTGCAGCATCCGGAATCAGGCAACAGACGGCGGATCGCAGATAATCGAAGGCCGATCATGACCTTAACCTGCCGTCAGATAGCCCCCTGGCGGGCGCGCAGCCGCCGGTTGGCCGTCCGCACCAGCCGTGCGTTCAGGAGCAGGGCCGCCACCGTGAGGCCGGCGACCAGCCCGGTCCACAGGCCCAACACGCCCTGCCGAGGCCCGAGCCAGTCGGTGAGCCCCAGGACATAGCCCATCGGCATCCCAACGCCCCAGTAGGCGAGCAGCGTGATGACCATGGTCATGCGCGTATCGTGGTAGCCGCGGAGGCTGCCCGCCGCCGTCACCTGCAGGCCGTCGGAGAGCTGGAAGGCCGCCGAGTACGCCAGAATGGCCACCGCCAGCCGGCGCACCGCCTCGTCGGCGGTGTAGAGCGAGACGATCCGATAGGGAAACACCAGCAGGACAAAGGCGCTGCAGCTGGCGAAGATCACCGCGGTCCAGGCGCCCTGCGCGGCGTAGCGGCGCGCACGGGCGGGTTCCCCGGCCCCCAGTGCATGTCCCACCTTCACGGTCAGCGCCAGACCGAGGCTGGTCGGCACCATGAACAGCAGGGCGCTGAAGTTCAGCGCGACCTGGTGCGCCGCCAGCGTCGTGGCCCCGAGCCTGCCGATGAGCAGAGCGACCAGCGCGAAGATGCTGGTCTCGGCGAACATCGCTGCGCCGACCGGAAAGCCCAGCCTCAGCATCGACCACAGCCGTCGCGGCTCCACGGTACCGAATCCGCGCAGAAGCGTCCGCCAGCGCCTTCGCGTCAGCACCGCCAGCGCGGTGAGCTGGATCCACATAACGCAGCCGCTGGCCCAACCGCAGCCCGCCCCACCGAGCGCGGGCAGACCGAGCTCGCCGTATATGAAGAGATAGTTCAGTGGAATGTTGCTGAGGAACGCCAGCACCTGGATGACCATCACCGGCCGGCTGCTGCCGCCGCCCTCGCTCAGTCCGCGCAGCACGAGAAACAGCATCATCGCCGGCGTTCCAATCGCCATGCCGTCGAGATAGAGCGCCGCCATCGGCCGCACGCCCGGATCGACGTCCATGAAGGCCAGCAGTCGGTCGCCGTGCAGCATCAGCGTCGAGGCGATCGCCGCCAGTCCGCCGGCCAGCCACACGCCCTGGTGCACGGCGGCCGCGAGTGCCGCGCGATCCTTCGCGCCTTCGGCGCGGGCGACCGTGGCGGTCACCGCGCTCAGCACCCCCAGGCACATGATGTAGACGGGCATCCACATGCTGAACCCCGCCGCGACGGCGGCAAGGTCGGTCCGCCCGACCGCGCCGGCCATGACGGTGTCGACCACACCCATGCCGATCTGCGCCAGCTGGCCGACGAGCATCGGCCATGCCAGTTGCAGCAGCTCTCGCCAGTCCCTGCCCGGCGGCGGCAGGGGCTGCGCCGCTGCCTCCGTCATGACCCCGCGGCGGCGCGCCGGATCCGGCTCAACGCCTCGCGCAGCAGCGCCCGCGAACAGCCGAAGTTGAGGCGGACGTATCCCGGGGCTCCGAAATCCTCTCCCCTGGACAGGCCGACGCCGGCGCGTTCGAAGTGAGCATGCGGATCGGCACGGCCCAGGCCGCGCGCATCCACCCAGGCAAGGTAGGTCGCCTCCACCGGCGTCATCGACAGGCCCGGTGTGCCGTTGATCTCCTCGTGGACCAGCGCGGCGTTTCCCCGCAGGTACTCGCGCAGTGCGCGCCGCCACGCCCCGCCGTGCCGGTAGGCCGCCTCCGCGGCCGCGAATCCCAGCACGTTCACGTCGGGCACGATGCCGCGCAGCGTGTGGCGCAGCCGGCGCCGCAGGCCGGCGTTCGAGACGATCGCGAACGAACAGCCCAGGCCCGGGATGTTGTAGGTCTTCGACGGCGCCATCAGCGTGATGGTGCGCTCCGCGAGCGCCGGGTCGAGACTGGCGAACGGGACGTGCCGGCGCCCCGGGGCAAGGATCAGGTCGGCGTGGATCTCATCCGAGCAGACCACGAGATCACGCTCCTCGGCAATCCGCGCCACCGCGAGCAGTTCCTCGCGCGACCAGGCCCGGCCGACCGGGTTGTGCGGATTGCAGAGCATGAGCAGGCGCGCGCGAGGCGTGACGGCGGCGCGCAGGGCGTCCGTATCCCAGTGCCAGCGATCGCCGCTCAGCGCCAGCGGGACACGGATGCAGGCGCGATCGGAGAACAGTGGGGCGGTCAGGAACGGCGGATAGATCGGCACCGCGGTCAGCACCTCGTCGCCGCCAGCACCGACGGCGCGACAGGCGGCGTTCAGGCCCGGCACCAGGCCGGGCAGCCACACCAGCCATTCCGGGCGGACCTCCCACTGAAAATCGTCCGCGAGCGCGCCGATGACCGCCTCGCTCAGCGACGCGGGCGGGTCGCCGTAACCGAATACGCCGTGATCGACGCGCGCGTGCAAGGCCTCGATCACACAGGGCGGCGAGGCGAAGTCCATGTCCGCCACCCACAACGGCAGCACGTCGCGGCCCGCGTACCTCGCCCACTTGCGGCTGTCGGTGCCGCGGCGATCCGGTGTATGGTCGAAGTCGAATTCCGCGCTCATGCATG
Organism: uncultured Gammaproteobacteria bacterium; assembly: GCA_964614765.1. GTDB lineage: Bacteria > Pseudomonadota > Gammaproteobacteria > JAJPIJ01 > JAJPIJ01 > JAJVHZ01. The sequence goes on along the minus strand of CAZTPK010000107.1, from coordinate 1,542 downwards.
CCACCCGGGGTTCCGCGCCGGTCTCGTCGAGATGTCCCGGCCTTCCATCGTGTGAGGGCCGGCGCCCCGCCGCGCGACGCTCGCGTCGTCGATCCGCCTGCCTCCCTCAGACCTCGAGATGACTGTACAGGACCGTCGAGAGGTAGCGTTCGCCGAACGAGGGGATGACCACCACCACCAGCTTGCCCTTGTTCTGCGGCCGCGCGGCCACCTGCATGGCGGCCCAGGTGGCCGCGCCCGAGGAGATGCCGACCAGCAGTCCTTCCTCGGTCGCCATGCGCCGCGCCACGTCCAGCGCGTCGTCGTTCTTCACGCGCACGATCTCGTCGTAGATCGACGTGTTTAGGATCTTCGGCACGAAGCCGGCGCCGATGCCCTGGATGGGGTGCGGCCCGCGCTGTCCGCCGGAGAGCACGGGGCTCGCGTCCGGCTCCACCGCGACGACCCGGACTCCGGGTTTGCGCGTCTTGAGCACCTCGCCCACGCCGGTGATCGTTCCGCCGGTGCCTACGCCGGAGACGAAGATGTCGACCTTGCCGTCGGTGTCGCGCCAGATCTCCTCCGCCGTGGTGTCGCGATGGATCTGCGGATTGGCCGGATTCTCGAACTGCTGCGCGATGACGTAGCGCGGATCCGCCGCCGCCATCTCCTCGCAGCGCCTGATCGCGCCGGGCATGCCCTCCGGCCCCGGAGTGAGGATCAGCTCCGCTCCATACGCCTTCAGGATGAGCTTGCGTTCGCGGCTCATGGTCTCCGGCATGACGAACGCGCACTTGATGCCGCGCGCGGCGCACACCATCGCCAGCCCGATGCCGGTGTTGCCGCTGGTCGGCTCGAGGATGACGGTGTCGGGCTTGATGCGGCCGGCCGCCTGAAGCGCGTCGATCATGGACACGGCGATGCGGTCCTTGACGCTGTGGGCCGGGTTGAAATACTCGAGCTTGCAGACGATCTCGGCGTCGATGCCGGCGGAGATCTTGTTGAGCCGCACGAGCGGGGTGTTGCCGACGAGTTCGGCGGTATTGTTTGCGATGCGCATGGGATCCTCTTCTTCGGGTACCGGAGTCGGCTCATCCTGACACAACATCCGGCTGCCAAGGAATGGCGGCACGTCAATCCCTCGACCTATCGCCACACGGCCCGCGCGCCTGCCGGGCCTCCGGCGCGGCGTCTCGCGCCGACCCGACGCCGCCCGATCCCGTCGGGCGCCTCGTCGAGGCGGGCTACCTCGGCCCGCGCCCCTCACTTGCCGCGCTGCAGCCTCTGCCGCCGCGTGTCGAACAGGCAGATGCCGGTGGAAACAGAGACGTTGAGGCTCTAGACGGTCCCGGGCATCGGGATGCGGGCGAGCACGTCGCAGTGCTCGCGCGTGAGCCGCCGCAGACCCTCGCCCTCCGCGCCCATCACCCACGCAACGGGCCCGGTCAGATCGACCTCGTACAACGTCTTCTCCGCCTCGGCCGCCGCGCCGATCAGCCACACACCGGCCTCCTTCATCTCCGCCAGCGCCCGGGCGAGATTGTTGACGGCGATGAGCGGCAC
>CAZTPK010000106.1:0-6623 GCA_964614765.1 uncultured Gammaproteobacteria bacterium | reverse complement strand
AAAGACACCCCAAACGAGCACTAACTCGATCACTGTAGTTACGTCGAAAACACATACGAAACCGAGGTAGACGCCGTCGACGACGTCGAGGAAGTACGTGAGCGGGAGGACGTCCGCGATCGCCTGCAGCGGTGCCGGGAAGTCGGCCGTCGCCAAGCTGCCGTCGAGCTGGGATATCGGCAGCATCGTCACGGACGCCACTGTCACGCCGATAGACTCCACCCGCAGCGGCAACAAGCGATGACCCGTTAACGGTACCAGCGTCGAGGAGCAGTGACACATGATGCCTTTCCAGATCAAGCCCGATGAGGCGCTCAAGGAAATTCAGCAGGTCGGTGAGAAGCTTGCCAAGGGCTTCAAGACCCTGAGCGAACTCGGCGATATCGAGGTCGGATGCACGCCCAAGGAGGCGATCTATCACGAGGACAAGGCGACGCTGTATCACTTCATTCCCTTTACGGAAGTGAAGAACAGGACGCCGCTGCTGGTGATCTACGCGCTCGTGAACCGGCCGTACATGGCCGATCTGCAGATGGACCGCTCGATGATCCGCGGTCTCATGCAGGGCGGCGAGGACGTGTATCTCATCGACTGGGGCTACCCGGACGGCGGCGATCGCTTCCTGACGCTGGATGACTACATCAACGGTTACATCGACAACTGCGTCGACGTGCTGCGCAAGCGACACGGCGTGGACGCCATCAACATCCTCGGCATCTGCCAGGGCGGGGCCTTCAGCCTCTGCTATGCCTCGCTGCATCCCGAGAAGGTCAAGAACCTGGTCACGACCGTCACGCCGGTGGATTTCCACACCGAGAAGGACATGCTGAGCCACTGGGTGCGCAACGTGGATATCGACCTCGTGATCGACACGATGGGCAACGTGCCCGGGGAAATGCTGAACTTCACCTTTCTCTCGCTGATGCCGTTTCGGCTCTCCGGGCAGAAGTATCTCGACATGATCAACACCCTGGACGATCCGACCGCGGCGAAGAACTTCATGCGCATGGAGAAGTGGATCTTCGACAGTCCGGATCAGGCCGGCGAGGCCTACCGGCAGTTCATCAAGGACTTCTACCAGGGCAACAAGCTCATCAAGGGCGAGGTGATGCTGGGCGAGAAGCAGGTGAAGCTCTCGAACGTGACCATGCCGGTGCTGAACATCTTCGCCAGCGCCGACCACCTGGTGCCTCCGGCATCCTCGCGCGCGCTCGAGCGCTTCGTCGGCACCAAGGATTACACGGCGCTGGAATTCCCCGGAGGCCATATCGGAATTTACGTCAGCGGCAAGGCTCAGAAGATGATCCCGCCGGCCGTCTGCGATTGGCTGGCCAAGCGCAGCTGATCGACCGGCCGCCGCCCGGAGGTGCGGGGGCGCCAAACCCTCATCCTGCTCATCGCCGGGCCGCGGTCGCGGCCCATCATGTTTTCCTCGCCGAGGCCGCCCGATCTAGGCGCGGCGCTCATCCGCCGGCCTATGAGCGGCGCCGTTCGTAGGCTCGCATGTGGGTGCAGGCGATCGCAAGCAGCGGCACCGGTATGCCCTCTGCGCTCGCCCGCCGCACCATGTCGCCAATCACATGTTCGGCCTCCGTCGCTCCGCCGCGTTCGACGTCTCGAAGCATGGAGGCGGTGAGCGTGGAGTCCGGATCGGTGAGCAGTCGCCGGTATTCGGCCAGGCTGCCGGCACCGGGAGCATGACGGCTGGCGGTGGCGACGCGAACGCACTCCGAGAGCAGCCCCGATATCAGCTGCTCGCCGCCCTCGGACCTCACGATTTCGCCGATGCTGGCCCGCATCAGGCACGTCGCCGACGCCAGCGTTGCCAGGAAGACGAACTTATCCCACATCGCCTGCTCGATGTCATGGGAAACGGAGAACTCCACGCTGGAGTCCGCCAGCGTGGCGGCCATCGTCGTCAGCACCTGCGATCCATTGGTGCCGCGGCTGCCGACGGTGAATCGGTTCATGGCGTTGAGGTGCTGAATGGTGCCGTCGGGCAGCAGCGTGATCGCCATGTGCGCCAGACCGCCGTGGACGGCCTCGCGACCGAAGCGCGCATCGAGCGTGTCCAGATGGGCCACCCCGTTGAGCAGCGGGATGACGACCGTCGTGGGACCGATCGCCGGCGCTATCGCGTTGATGGCCGCCGGCAGGTCGTATGACTTGCAGGCGAGCATGACGGCGTCGTAGCCGCCAGCCAGTTCACCGCCGACCACCACCCTCGGCTCTAAGCGGGTATCGCCGAGCGGACTGGCTAGTCGCAGACCGTGGTCGCGCAACTGCCTGGCCCGGGCCGGGCGCGCCAGGAAGGTGACGTCGCCTCCGGCTTCATGAAGGCGGGCGCCGAAATACCCGCCGACACCTCCGGCGCCCAGGATTAGCACACGCATGGGATATCGCGGGGCGGAAGTGTCGGCTGGCGCGCCCTTCAGCCCTCCTTGACCAGCAGTACGTTGACCGCTTTGACGATCACGCGAACCCTATCGCCCTTCTTCAGTTTCAGATCCTTGAGCGAATCGAGGGTCATGACCGAGCTCACGAGTCCGTCGGCATTGAGCATGACATCCACCTGCGACATGAGCTTGCCCTTCTTTATCGACTTGACCTCGCCAGTGAGCTGATTGCGTGCGCCGTAACGCATGGGACCCCCCTGATTTCCGGTTGATGATTGGTTGTGTGCGGGGCGTGGTCGGCTCGTCGGGCTCGCGGCTCGCGTCCCTAGCTAGAGGATAGACCATCGCCGTGGCGGCGCTTCAGCGCCTCGAGCTCGGCGCGGAGCTCCCGCACCTCGGCCTCGAGCCGGACGAGGCGATCCGCCAGCGGCGCCGAGCGCGGCGGCGCCGCCGGCGGCGGGTCCAGGCCCTCGCCGCCAACCACGGCAGCGGGCTCGCCGCCGAAAAGATGGGCATAGCGTGAGTCTCGGCGCCCGGGCTCGCACGGCAGCCGCGCCACGAACGGCCCATCCTAGCGCTGGGCGAGCTGCCGCAGTGTCGCCTCGACCTCCGCCAGGTCGGCGAAGTCGGCCATGCGGGCGGCGTGCGCGCGGAGCTCTCCGGGCGTCTGCGGCCCGCGCAGGATGAGCTCGCAGAGTATGGCAAGCTCCTGGGCGCTGAGCTTCAGCGAGCCATGCTCGGTGTTGCAGAAGCGGTGCTGGTACTTTGGAACCCGGCTGCCGAACCCCGATTTCTCCATCACCAGGTGCCGCCGCGTCAGATCCTCGAGCGCACGCCGCACCTCGGCCTCCTCCAGTTGCATCACGGGATCGCGGTTGCTCCTCTGATTGCAGGCACTGGTCAGCGCATTCAGCGAGAGCGGATACTGTTCCGGGGTCGTGATCTGCTTCTCGACGAGGCAGCCGATGACGCGGGCTTCGATGGGACCGAGCGTGATTGCCATCGGCACAGGATAACACCGCGGTCAGGCGGCTCGGATTCCCGCGCATCGCGTTTCCGGCCGGGCGGATGGGAGCCTGCCGCTCGCGCATCCTCCAGCCGATGTCTCGCTGCGCGAAGATGCGGCTCCCGGCAGCCGCGGACGGTCCCGGTCGCGGTCCGTCAATCGCCCTTCTCGGCCTTCGTGCCGCTGCTCGAGAACGCGCCCCAGAAGTTCTTTTGCATTGCATCGAACATTTTCATCTGCTGGGCGAATGCCGGGTTGAGCATCATCAGCGTCGTCGGATCCATCGCCTCCATGCCCTGTTTCAGTCTCGCCTGCACCTGCGCGAGCCATTCCTGTTGAAGCGGGCCGAGGTCGGGCAGGCCAAAAAAAGTGCGCATCTCCTCGGGGGTGGTGTCGATGGTGACTATGATCTTCATGGACGGCTCCGTGGGTCGGAGCGGCGCTCGTTGGCTGCGCCGCAGGCTCACAGTATGGCACGCACGATAGCGCGATCGGCCAGCGGTCGAGCGCACCGACCACAAGGCGTCTCCCGGGATCGCGGGGATTGCTGCCGCGCGCCTGCGCGTGGCTTGGGCATCCTCGGGTAACGCTCGCAAATTCAGCGAGATAGCCGCTGTGCGCAGGTTCTGATGACGTGGCTCCGTCGGGCTGAATGCGCCGGCGCAGCGGGGCCAGCCGCGCGCACGCCTCGCCGCTTGTTGGAACCCGGCCCATTCGGTAAAGTGCAGTGCCCTTTAGACCATAACCAGATCATCACTCGAGAGTTCGGAGGCTCTTTCACATGGCAATCCAACACGACGGTTCCTCGCGGACCAAGAACAAGAAGCTGCTCAAGTGGGTAGATGACATGGCGGCGCTCTGCAAGCCGGCCAATATCTACTGGTGCAACGGCTCGCAGGAGGAGTACGACCGCCTCTGCAACGAGCTGGTCAAGGCTGGCACGTTCATCAAGCTCAACCCCGCGAAGCGCCCGAACAGCTATCTCGCCCGTTCTTCCCCCAGCGACGTGGCACGCGTGGAGGATCGCACCTTCATCTGCAGCAAGAACAAGGACGACGCCGGTCCGACGAACAACTGGATGGATCCCGCCGAGATGCGCGGCATCCTGAGCAAGCTGTTCGACGGCTGCATGAAGGGCCGCACCATGTACGTGGTGCCCTTCAGCATGGGCCCGATCGGCTCGCCGATCTCGCACATCGGCGTGGAGCTTTCCGACTCGCCGTACGTGGCGGTGAACCAGCGCATCATGACCCGCATGGGGCAGGACGCGCTCGACGCCCTGGGCGCCGACGGGGACTTCGTGCCGTGCATGCACTCCGTCGGCGCGCCGCTCGAGCCGGGGCAGAAGGACGTTCCCTGGCCGTGCAATGAGATCAAGTACATCACCCACTTCCCCGAGACTCACGAGATCTGGTCGTTCGGCTCAGGCTACGGCGGCAACGCGCTGCTCGGCAAGAAGTGCTTTGCGCTGCGCATCGCCTCGGTGATGGGGCGCGAGCAGGGCTGGCTCGCCGAACACATGCTCATCCTCGGCGTGGAGTCGCCCCACGGCGAGAAGACCTACGTCGCGGCGGCATTCCCAAGCGCCTGCGGCAAGACCAACTTCGCCATGCTGATCCCGCCGGTCGAAGGGTTCAAGGGCTGGAAGGTAACTACCATCGGCGACGATATCGCTTGGATCAAGCCCCATGCCGACGGCAAGTTCTACGCGATCAATCCCGAGGCGGGATACTTCGGCGTCGCGCCCGGCACCTCGATGCACTCCAACCCGAACGCGATCCTCACGCTGAAGGAGAACTGCATCTTCACCAACTGCGCCCTCACCGACGATGGCGACGTGTGGTGGGAAGGCATGACCGATCAGCCGCCGGCGCACGCGATCGACTGGAAGGGCAATGACTGGACGCCGGCCTCCGAAACGCCGGCCGCGCATCCGAACGCCCGGTTTACGGCGCCGGCCGGACAGTGCCCCTCGATCGACCCGAACTGGGAGAATCCCGCGGGCGTGCCGATCAGCGCGTTCGTCTTCGGCGGCCGCGTCAGCAAGAACTTCCCGCTGGTCTTCCAGAGCTACTCCTGGGAACACGGCGTGTACCTGGCCGCCACCATGGGTTCCGAGGCGACAGCCGCGGCGGTCGGCCAGGCGGCGATGCGTCGCGACCCGATGGCGATGCTGCCGTTCTGCGGCTACAACATGGCCGACTACTGGTCGCACTGGCTGAAGATCGGCCGCAGCAAGGTCGCCGCGCCGCCTCTCATCTTCCGCGTCAATTGGTTCCGCAAGGACGAGAACGGCAAGTTCATCTGGCCAGGCTACGGCGAGAACATGCGCGCCCTGAAATGGATCGTCGATCGCTGCAGAGGCCGGGCCGCCGCCGTGGAGAGCCCCATCGGCTGGCTGCCGCCGGCCTCGGCGCTGAACTGGGAAGGCCTGAATTTCCCGATGGAGAAGTACTACGCGATCATGAATATTGATCGGGAGAAGGCGAAAGTCGAAGCCGAGGAGCAGAAGGAGTTCTTCGACAAATTCGGCGATCGCATGCCGCGTGAGCTGCTTCTCGAGCGTGAGCTGTTGCTGTCACGGCTGAATCGCTCGCCCGAAACCTGGGAACTCAGCAAGGCCGCATGATCCGCTAGCGTCGGCCGCGGGTCATTAGGCGGAGGTGCGAGCCCCGGCGGGAGACCGCCGGGGCTTTTTTCTTGCGCGGGCTCCCCGGCGGCGGGGCATCGAGCACCGCAGTGACCGATGAGCCGGGAGCGGATCGGTGCCGGCTTCAATCCTCAGGCGACGCGACGATACGCAACGGCCACCGCATCGAGGGCGCGCTCGAGTCCTTGCAGGCATTCGATCTGGCCGGGGTCCAGCGCTGCCGGCGCAACCACGCCGGCGGCCGGGAACTGCACGTCCGGCGTTCCGCCGGCATCCTCCTTGAAGACGACGAGGTAATCGGCGCCGAGGCCGCGCTCCGCCTCCTGAATCATGCGGATCTGCTCGCCGCTCAACTGCGCAATCTTCCACCGCTTGCCCATGGCAATCTCCTCTCGAGATTCGGCCGTTCGGCCGTTTCGCATCGGGTGCTGGTGTCAGGATAGGCAACGCACACGTAGATTTCCAATGCGGTGTCCGGATCCCGGGGCGGCGGACGCGTGCGGCGCGAACGTCGCGGGGGGCGCGGGCGGGGGGGGGCCGCGTTGCTGCACGCCGAAAAGCGCGCGCCCCC
>CAZTPK010000105.1:0-6651 GCA_964614765.1 uncultured Gammaproteobacteria bacterium | reverse complement strand
GGGGGCTACGGCAGGCAGCCTGACCTGGTTTTCCCGCGCCAGCTGCGCCGCGGCGCCCACGCCGAGCACCTTTTCCAGGGCAGCCTTGTACTCGGGCACCGCGGACCACTGCGGCACCGTCTCGGCCGTCACCTCGACGTGGAACTGGATGCCGTAGGCGTGCCGGCCCACACGCATCGCCTGCACGTCGCACAGCGGCGAGCTGGCGAGGACCGTGGCCCCCGGGGGCGGTTCGAGCACCGCGGCGCCGTGCCATTGCAGACACTCCACAACCGGGGAGATGCCGGCGAACAGCGGGTCGGCCTGCCCGGCGCCGTTGATCCGCACCTGCATCACGCCGACCTCGGGCGCGCGCGCCTTGCCCACGCGTCCACCCAACGCATCACCCAGCAGCTGGTGACCGAGACACAGGCCCAGATAGGGCATGTGGCGATCGAGAACCGCAGCGCGTATGGCGCGCTTCTCGGGCGCCAGCCACGGGTGCTGGTCCTCCTCCCACACGTCCATCGGCCCACCCATGACCAGCAGCGCCGCATACCCGTCCAGGTCGGGGATGGGATCCCCCGCGTCGAGCTCCACGACGTCCCACGGAATTCCGTCGGCATCGAGGAAATCGCGAAAGATGCCGGGGTGTTCGATATCGAGGTGCTGGAAGACTAAAATGCGCATGGGCTCGGCTCCAGTTCGACCTGAGGCGCATGCTACCAAGCTGGCGGCGGCGCTGACGATACCAACCTGGTGTGATGGCGGGGATGCGACATTGCTGGCGAACGACGGCGCTCTGACCCTGATCTGCGCGGATCTCGACGCGCGTCCCCTGTTCTGGACCGAGGCGGATCGTGGCCGGCACGGCTACGAGCCGGCCGTTGCCGCGGCGGTGGCGGGAGCCATGGGGCTGCGGTTGCGGTGGCAGTTCCGCCGCTGGGCGGAATTTGTGCCGTCGCTGCAGGCGGGCGAGGCCGACGCTATCTGGTGCGGCTGCGCAATCACGGCGGAGCGCGAGAAGAGTTTTCTGTTCTCCAGACCCTATGCGATCTTCGACGAGGCAGTGCTCGTCCGGCGCGGCGCGGGTGTGCGCTGTCCCTCCGATCTACGTGGCCGACGGGTCGGCGCGATCGCCGGCAGCACCAACATGGATCTGGCCCGCGGCTGGAGCGGCTGCGAGCTGGTGGGTTTCGACGGCACCTCCGACGACGTATTCCGGGAGATGATCGACGCCCTGCGGTCGCGGCGGATCGACGCGGTCGTCGACGACGAGCCCGCGTTCGGCGGTCTGAGCGAGGATCCGGAACTCGCCATCGCGTTCGTGGCCGCGACCGGCAATCGCTGGGGCGCGGCAATGCGGCCCGAAGCGCGGGATCTGAAGCGTCGGCTCGACGCGGCGATCGGAACGGTGGTCGACTCCGGCGAGCTCGCCGCGATCTGGCGCGCGTGGTTCCCGCGCAAAGCCTTTCCGCCACTGCAGGGGGACGCAATCGGTGCATGACGGCTCCATTGCCAACGCGATCTTCCTGATCTTCGTCGGCGCCTCTGCGCTCGCCACGCTGGCTTTGTACGCGCGGCAGGCGATGATCGTGGCCTATATCTTGGTCGGCATGCTGCTCGGGCCCTCCGGGCTGGGATTCGTCCACGACGTCGTCTGGCTGAACGGGATCGCGGAGATCGGAATCGTGTTCCTGTTGTACCTGCTTGGCCTCAACCTGGCCCCCAGCCAGTTGACCCGCATGTTCCGCGAGGCGCTCTGGGTCACGGTGGCGAGTTCCCTGGCGCTCGGGCTCATCGGTTTCGCGGTAGCCAGCGCCGGTGGATGGACGACGACCCAGGCGCTGGTGGCGGGCGCCGTGCTCATGTTCTCCAGCACCATCATCGGCGTGAAGCTGCTGCCCACGACCACGCTGCATCAACAGCGCATGGGCCAGGTCATGATCAGCGTGCTGCTGCTACAGGATCTGATCGCCATCGTCATCGTACTGTTCATCGAGGGCGCCGGCGGCGAGGCCGATCCCGTCGGCGGCATCGCGCGGCAGCTCGGCGCGCTGATTGCCGTGGGTGCGCTGGCGGCGACCCTGGAGCGATTGCTGATCGAAAGGCTCATCGCGCGTTTCGACCGCATACAGGAATACCTGTTCCTGCTGGTGATCGCCTGGTGCCTGGGCATCGCCGAATTCGGCGCGTGGCTGGGCCTGCCGCGGGAGATAGGCGCCTTCGTGGCGGGGGTGACGCTCGCGGCGAGCCCGGTGTCGCAGTTCATTGCCGAGAGTCTGAAGCCGCTGCGCGATTTTTTCCTGGTGCTGTTCTTCTTCTCGCTGGGGGCGGGGTTCAATCTCTCCTCGCTCGTCGAAGTCGCATGGACTGGGGGACTGCTGGCGCTGTGCTGCCTGGCGCTCAAACCGCTGGTGTTCCGCATGCTCCTGACGAAGGCCGGCGAGAAACCCGGCATGTCCTTCGAGATCGGGGTTCGCCTCGGCCAGATCAGCGAGTTCTCGCTGTTCGTCGTGGTGGTCGCTCTCGAGGCAGAAGTCATCGGACAAATCCACGCCGATACGCTTAAAATGGCGACGCTGCTGACGTTCCTGGCGTCCTCCTACTGGGTGGTGATGCGATATCCGACGCCGATGGCGGTTGCGGATCGATTGCGGCGCGACTGAAATCAACGGAAGGAACATGAGGAAGATCATCGCGGTTGTCGTCATTGCGCTGCTCGGCGTCGTGGGCGCCGACTATTTCGGCCTGTTCGGCGTCAGGCAGGTCGACATGGCCGATCTTCTGCATCTGCGCGTGAAGCCCGTCGACAGGGACTCCGGCCAGATCATCACGGACGTGCACGTCACCTGCGTGCGGCGCCGTTCGGAGGAGGCCTGCTCGCAGAAGCCGCAGACCGGCGACGGCGTGCTGACGCTGAACTTCCTCGTCAACCGCAGCGCGAAATACTCCCGTCTTTTCAGGTTCAAGACCGCCGAGAAGCTCTGGCTGGACGAGGAGGCGATCGTCGTGCTGGTTTTCATACACCCGAATTACGACCGGCTGTTCCTGCAGGTCACGACGCCGGATATCGTGCAGTGGGGGGAGTCGGTGAAGGTCATCGAACTGGCGCGGACCGCGGAGGCGGGCGGGGCGGCTTCATGAGCGAGGCGCTGGAGTATCTCCTCGCCGCGCGTCCGGAGGCGATGCGCGCGTATTTTCGCTTCCTGCGCGAGGCGGGCGCGCACCTGGACCCCAAGACCCGCGCGCTGATCTCCATCATCACCAAGGTGGCGGCGCAGACCGACGACGGATTCCGCCAGTACCTCGCGCGCGGCCTGCAGGCGGGGCTCACCGCCAACGAGATACTCGACGGGCTGCTGACGGCCTTTCCCGCGCTCGGCCTGAGCAAGATCACCTGGGCCGTGGACCTGCTGCTGGAGATGGACATACCGGAATTCCGCCTGGAGGCGCTGAAAGCGGAGCCCGGGCGGTGGCACCGCGTGGCCGCCATCGCCGACCTGCCCGCGCGCGGAGTGCGGCGCGTGGCCTGCGACGGCCGCGAATTGTTCGTGAGCTGCCGCGATCTCGAGTTCCGGGTTCTCGACAGCCGCTGCCCGCACCAGGTGACGAACATCCCCGAGCTCGCCTTGCAGGGGGAGCGACTGATCTGCCCGCGCCACGGCTGGGTGTTCGACGTCGCTTCGGGCGCCTGCGTCGAAAAGGGCGATCGACCACTGCGTCGCTTTGAATCACGCACCGAGGACGGTTCGCTGCTAGCATACTGGTGAGGGTGTTGCGCCGCGCGCCGGGGACCGCGCGGGGCTCAAGGAGCTGGGAAAACGGGAATGAGGCCATTCGAACGATTGCTGTACGCAACCGACGCGGAGTTGGCGAGGATATTCCGGCATCTGCAACCGCCCGCGCCGGGGCAGCAGGAGCGTCTGCTCGACGAGGAGGCGCGCGAGCTGGGTCTGGAGCGTGCGCAGCTCATCTGCGCCTGCGGTTTCAACCCGAACCTGCTGCGCGTCCCGGCGCTGGTACGCCTGCTCGGCTACGCGAACTTCGACGCTCTCTGGAGGAGCCGCAACCAGATATTCGTCACGGACACCTACCGCAGCCTGTCCATCGACGACATACTGGCCATCTATACCGTGCTCGGAAGGGGCGACGGCGACACGGCGTTCTCCGACCTCATCAAAGAGCGCCTCACGCAGCTGGAGGAGAACATCGAAGCGACGATAAACCCGATCACGCTCGGCAGCTACAAGCTCGAAGTGCGCAGCGTCTACGAGCGCAACCTGGTGTCGCGCCGTTTCCTCGACTGGCGGCTGAGCGAAAGTTACGCGGTCCTGCGCCGGCAGACCGGCGAGGTGGCGATGATGCTGGGCACCGGCCTCATCAACCCCGCGGAGATCCTCGCCGAGCCCGGCGTGACCGTCGAAGAGAAGGCGCGACTGGTGCAGGACGGCCTGATCCCGGTGGAAACGGCGCGCGAGCATCTCGCCGAGCCGTGGCTCTCCGACGGTGAGCGACGCGCTATGCAACAGGCGATCGCCCGGGCTGCCGCGGGTTGAAGCCGGCGGCCGTGCCGCGCGGAGGGCGGGGGACTCAGCCAGGTGAGATATTGGCGGCGCGACGCAGTCGGGCGCGCTCCGACGGCGACAGTCCGCGGGGGTCGAAGCGATGGCGGTTGTGCAGATCCAGCAGGGCGCCCAGGCGCTCGCGATCGGCTGGATCGGCCGACGATAAACGGCGCAGCCACGCCCTCAGGGTCTCGCCGTGGCGCGGCGGCGCGTGCCGACGGCTGAGGCGGTCGACCAGCGCATAGAATTCGGAATCCGCACCGCGCATCGGGATCGTAGCCGCCATGCTTGCGGGGCGACGCGCACCGATGCGGCGGGTCCGGCGCAGCCGCCACAGCAGCAGCGCGATGAGCGGCGGCAGCAGCCAGGGCAGTGCCGCGCGCAATTCGGCGCCCGAGGCGCGCACCCTCGACCAGCGGTAACCGAGCCATGCCCTCAGGTCAGTGATGGCGAGCAGCGGGCCCGATTCCGCGTCCTCCTCGTCACGCCAGGTGGCCGGCGTGGTGTCCACGACCCGCCACGCCCCGTCGACGTGCGCCACGACCCATGCGTGCGCGTCGCGCTGCCGCGCGACATGGCTGCCCTCGAGCGGACTGTACTCCGAGACCGAGTAGCCCACAGCGTAGCGCGCGGGGATCCCGAGCTCACGCAGCAGCAGCGCGGTGGCCGTGGCGAAATACTCGCAGTGCCCGCTGCGGCGGTGGAGCAGGAATTCATTGAGCGGCTGTGTCCAGGGCCCGCGTCCGCGCTGCACCAGCGAGTAGGTGAAGTTCCGCTGGAAGTAGCCTTCGATCGCTCTCACTCTGCCGCCCTCATCGGCGGGCAGCGCGCCCAGCTCGGATCTCACCCGGGTCAGCGCCGATCGGTATGTCTCTGGTACCGCCAAGTCCCCGGGGCGCGGCTCGGGCTCGCCGCGCAGCTCGGCGCCGAATTCCACCTCGTAGCTGAGATAGCCGGGCCGCGCGTCGACCAGCAGGGCGCTGCCGTAGTGGCGCTGCAGGCCGAGGATATCCCTGCTCGCCAGTCCGTAGGCGCCCTGGGGTACGGGGATCACCTCCGGGTCATTGTTCACGGGCGCGGTGACCACGGCACGCAAGGTGCGCGTGGGCGCGTCGGCCAGGCGCCAGCGGTGGCCGTCCCCATAGGGATCGATGGCCGACATCGTGCTGTCCGCGTTGCGCCACGTCCCGTGGCGAAACTCCTCGTAGGTCGATTCGCGCAGCAGCAGCGGCCCGGTCAGCTCGGCGTCGGTCCTGACCCGCAGGCGGACGCGATCGGAGAACTTCAGCCGCCCGATCATGCCGATCGCCGTGAACGCCTGGTTGGGCGATACCGACGCGACCAAGGAATCCTGCATCCATCGCATCACCCACGTCTCCACGCGGTCCTGCAGCCGATAGAGCGCCGAGCGCGTGACCAGTCCCGCGCCCAGGGCGGTCAGCACGCACAGTGCCCACGGCAGCAGGCGCCGCCGCGACCCCCGTGGCGGCGCGAGCATGGCCACCAGCAGCGTGTAGGCGGCGAGCATGAATCCATCGTTGGCTGTCGGACCGACGCTGGCGGCGATGAGACAGACGATGACATAGGGCCGGGTGAGGTCGGCAAGCCTCGGAACGTGCTCCAGGACGGTCCCGCCGGTGCGGCGCAGGCTCGCGAACAGCGCCGAGAGCGGTACGCCACCGTCCGTGCTGTAGCGTTGCGCGATGAGCAGGGGCGCGAGCACGGCCGGCATCCACTCGAGGATGCGGTAGATGCCGCCCACCGCGTCATCGCTGAAGCCGATGAACACCAGTGCCAGGAACAGCACGCTGGTCACGTCGGCAATGCGCTGGAAATCGGCCTCGCGCAGCTCGAGGCGGCGGTGCACGAACGGCGCCGCCTCCAGCACCAGGGCAAGCGGCACCGCAACGTAGAAATGTCCGCCCTGCCAGCCCCAGAGGAGGAGGGCGGCGGCGAGGATCAATGGCCTCTCGTTCATGCGCGCACGGCCATGGCCGGTGCGACGGATGACATGCGCGCGCGGTGACGGGCGAGGTCCTCGGCTATGGACTCCGGCCGTACCGCGAGCACGCCAAAGGCGGCCGGCCGGCGCTTTCCCCTTGTG